>CALDHY010000081.1 GCA_937901445.1 uncultured Selenomonadales bacterium | reverse complement strand
AAGCGGCGGTTGTCAATATGCAAGAACAATCTGAAAAGCTCGGCGATAACTTAGCAGAATATTTGGCGGCACGTGAAAAAATCAAGGCGGCAATTTCACAAGTTACGGGCGAAAACGAGCGGCTGATTCTGGAAAGTCGATACTTGAATTTTAAATCGTGGAAGCATACGGCAAAATTAATGAATGTATCGACGCGCCGAGTATTGCAAATGCACGAACAGGCTTTAAATTCTTTTGAAAAAATTTTTAATTCGGCGGAGCAAATTTCACTAAATTTCACATAACTTCATATAATTTCATATTGACAAAGGGTTTATGATATACTTAGAAAAGTAAAATCGAATAAAAAAATCCTCAGTCAAACGGCTGGGGATTTTTAAGTTGCGGGAAGTGATAACAATGGAAAATTATAGTTTTGAGGTTGAATTAGAAATTGATGATGATAGTCTGCAAGGTTTTAAAACTAAGGTAGAGAAAGAAATTTTCTTGACGAAGTTTACGGCAGTTATTGCAAAAAAAATTTTGCTTGTTGCTGATGAACAAGCGGTTGACGCGGTAGACCTTCTTAACGAAGTCGAAAATTGGTTAAAGGTTTTAGGAGCGGAGAATAAATGAAAATTAATGACTTGCCTATTTCCGCGTTGAAACCTTACGAGAATAACCCCCGCAATAACGAAAATGCGATTGATGCTGTTGCTAACTCCATAAAAAATTTTGGCTTTAAAGTCCCTATCGTCATTGACAAAGATAACGTTATTATTTGTGGACACACCCGCTATTGCGCCGCTTTAAAACTTGGTTTGCAGAATGTACCTTGCATTGTTGCAGATGATTTATCGCCCGCGCAAATTAAAGCTTTTCGCCTTGCTGATAACAAAGTTGCTGAATTGGCTAAATGGGATAATGTTTTACTTGCCGCCGAGCTGGACGATTTGACAGTTGATTTTGATATGGCGGATTTTGCCTTTGATACTTCTGAAAAGCGGTTTAAGCAACAGGCGTGGAAGAAAGCAGAAAAATATTGCGACTTGAAAAAGAAAATTAAACACCATTCACACGGCGGCTTTTTCAGCACTTGCTTTTTTGAAGTTGGCAAGAAAGGGACGCCAATTTCTGAAATTAAAGAAAATCCAGCAAATGTGCCGATTTTTGCTGATTGTCTTACTGATTATATTTGGCGGACGCTAGGCATTGATTTAGTTAATGGCAGTTGGTGTATCGTTACAACTCCGCGCCGCCGTCACTCGGAAGGCTTTCACTTTGCAACGGAAATTTGCAAGGCGGCAGCAATATCACTGAAAATTCCTTTCTATCAAGACGTTTTCACGGCTAAAAATCGTAACAGGATTAATCCTGAATTTTCGCTTGCTTACTTGCCGCAGGAGCATAACATAATTCTTTTCGATGATGTTATTTCTACAGGCGAAACTATTCGTGTTTGCCGACAGTTGCTGATTGACGCGGGCAAGATTGCGCTTGTTGTCATTGGTATCAAAAATTCGACCAGTAAAAAATAGGAGTGAATGCAGATGCTTAAAAATAAACGCGGACGCCCGCAAGCGGATATTGACATTGAACAATTTGAAAAACTTTGTGCTTTGCAATGTACGCTGATGGAAATATTAAATTTTTTCGGTGTATCTGATAAAACGCTTGAGAGTTGGTGTAAACGTACTTATCAAATGAATTTTTCCGAAGTGTTCAAGATAAAAAGGCAGGGCGGTTTTATCAGCTTGCGCCGTATGCAGTTTCAATTAGCTCAAAAATCAGCGGCTATGGCAATATTTTTAGGTAAAAATTATTTGGGGCAGGTTGACAAAGATATTTGGCAACGTGAACAAGATGAAAAGGCTCTGGAACTGAAAAAACAAGTGATAGATCGGGACGATTTTTAAATGGCGCAGGAATGGGCGAAAAGTTTTTATAACAGCAAGGCGTGGCGTCAACTGCGCGAGCGGCTGATTGTCGAAAACAATTTTCTTTGTGCTGATTGTGGCGAAAGTTACCTGAAAGATTCTACCCAACTTGTAGGACACCACATTAAGGAATTGACGCCGCAAAATATCAATGACACCAATATTTCACTTAATCCTGCAAATATCAAAATTATCTGCAGGAAGTGTCACGATAAGGCGCACGAAAGATTTTCCTTTGACAGCGGGCAAAAAGTTTATATTGTCTACGGTTCGCCTTGCTCCGGCAAAAGTACATATGTAAACCAAATGGCGCGGCGCAATGATTTAATTGTTGACCTTGACGCCATTTTTTCTGCTATTTCCCTTTGCCCGTACCACGAACACCCGGACAATCTGAAGCGCGTAGCATTTGCCGTGCGTGATACTCTGATTGAACAAATTAGGCTGCGCGTCGGTTTTTGGAAAAACGCCTTTATCATTGGCGGCTATCCGCGCAAACTCCAACGCGAACAGCTTGCACAAAAACTCGGCGCAGAATTAATTTACATCGAAACAACGCGGGAACAAGCAAAAGCTACAGCTACAGCAACACGCGGGATTTTTGCCGCGCAGTGGCAAGGCTTTATCGATGAATGGTTTAACGCCTTTGAGGCTTGAATCCCCCCCCCACCAACCGGCGACTAGGGAAGGGGGCAGACCAAAGGGAAAGGGCAACTTTACAACCGACACCGAAATTTTGACTTTTTCGGAAAACAAATGAAAACGAAGGAGACACGCCCAAAAATGGTAGAAATGCAGGAAGAATATAAAAGAATCAAGGCGTTGTTTGCAGATGTTGACGAAAAACAATTACAACTTGTTGACGGCGCAATTATCGAGGCGGCAAGACTGCGCGTTGAACTGGACAGGCTTAATGAAATTGTAAAAGTCACAGGATTAATCAAAGTAGACCCCAATAACCCAACACGCCAAAAAGCTCTGCCGGTTGCTAAGGAATTGCCGAAGATTCGCGCAGGTTACACCAATATTATCTTCAAATTAGCAAGGATTTTGGGCGCGTCAGTCAACGATGAAGATTTAGGACTTGATGATTATGTTTGAAAATTTTTACGTTGCTGTTTTAAACTCGATAAGAGGTATAGGCGCAGAAACTACTAAAAAGCTTATAAATTATTTCGGCAGTGCAGAAGATGTTTTGCACGCACCATTGGCGCAACTTCAACAGGCGGGCGTTTCTCAAAAAATCGTCGATAATCTGATTGCTTTTCGCCGTGAAAATCCCGCCGCCGCCGAAAAGCTTTTTGAATTTTGCCACGTCAAGAAAATAAAAATCTGCACTTTTTACGATAAAGACTACCCGCCGATTTTGAGAGAAATTTCAAACGCTCCGGCGGTTTTTTATTATTACGGTAAATTATTTCCAAATGCTGAAAGAATAGCGGTAGTTGGTGCGCGTGATGCTACTGCTTACGGCGAAAAAGTTTCAAAAATGCTGGGTGAAAATTTGGCGGCGCACGGCTTTACCATTGTAAGCGGCGCGGCTAGAGGCATTGACACTTTCGCACATTCGGCGGCGTTGAAAACAGGGCGGACGGTTGCAGTTTTAGGTTACGGATTGAATAAAATTCCAAGTGATAATCAGCTACTTCTTGAAGAAGTTGTTGAAAGCGGCGGCGTTGTTATGACGGAGTTTCCACCGAATTATGAGGGCGGCAAGAGGACTTTTCCTGCGCGAAACAGGATTATTGCGGGGCTTTCACGCGGCGTTATTGTGGTTGAGGCGGGCGAAAAATCCGGCGCGTTAATTGCGGCAAAGTATGCGGCTGATAATTCCCGTGACGTTTTCGCCGTACCTAATGACATTTTCAGCGAAAAAAGTTTTGGCTGTCATAAATTGATACACGGCGGCGCAATTTTGCTGGATAATGTAAATGAAGTTTTTAGGCGATACGTTGATGATGACGAATGAGTTACATTCGTGAATACTGGGAAGATATTCAAAGCGGCAGGGCGATTGTTGGACACTTCGTCAAGCAACAAATGAAAAGGTTGTTGAACGATTTAGATAACCCCGCACTGCAGATTGATTTTGCAGAATCCGAAAAACGAATACGCTTTATCGAAAGGGAATGTAGGCACAGTGAAGCTCCTTTTGCCGGTAAACCTTTCTTGCTGATGACGTGGCAAAAAGCAGTTATCGAGGCGATTTTCGCTATTAAAGTTTATAATGACGAATTTAAAAAATACGTGCGGAAATATCAAGAATTGCTTTTAGTTGTCGGACGCAAGAACGGTAAAACGCCGCTTGCAAGCGCAATAACTTTAGCTGAATGGTGCTGCGGCGAAATGGGGACAAAAATTTTGTACGGCTCTAACGATTATGATCAAGCTGATTTGCTTTTTATGGCAACAGACGCAATGCGGGAGGCGTCGCCAAAATTAGCGCGTTGCACTCGCCGTAACCAAAAAGGGCTTTTTTTCGGCAATATCAAGCAGAAAAAGCACGTAGGTAAATTCACTTCTCAAAATAAAGGCAGTATACGCAAAATGTCAGCACATACCGGCGCAAAAGAAGGGCGCAATATCAAAATTGGCGTTGTCGATGAAGTTCACGAACTCGAAGACGACGGCTTTATTATGCCTATCAAGCAAGCTCTTTCAACTCAAGAATCGCCGCTGTATATCGAACTCACTACTGAAGGTTTTAAGGAAGACGGTTACCTTGATAACCGCTTGAAACTTGCTGAAGGCGTACTAAACGGCGAAATTGATAAACCAAATTTTTTAATTTTTTGGTTCGCGCAGGACAGCGAAGAGGAAATTTGGCAAGATGAAAAATCTTGGTTTAAATCTAATCCGGGACTCGGTGTAATTAAAAAATGGTCTTTCCTGCGCGGTATGGTTGAAGATTCTAAACTTGACGCCGCTACCCGCGCCTTTGTGCTTGCGAAAGATTTTAACATTAAGCAAAACAGCGCGGTTGCTTGGTTGCCGGAACACGTCATTATTAACACTGATACTTTCGACTTAGAATCACTGCGCGGGCAATTCTATATCGGCGGTATCGACCTTTCGGAAACTACCGACTTGACGGCGGCAACTGCACTTTTCATAAATCCGTACACCAGAAAAAAATTTGCACTTGTAAAATTTTTTATTCCAGAAATTAAGCTTGATACAAAATTTGATAACAATCTGAATCCCGAAAAAAAAGATTATCGGCAATGGGCGCGGCAAGGCTTAGTTACAATCTGCAAAGGTAATGAAGTTGACCCTGAAGAAGTTGTTGCTTGGTATGTGGAACTGCTGAAGGCTTACGACGTTAAACCTTTGAAATTTGGCTTTGATGTTTGGCACAGTACCGCGCTCAAAAAGGGAATTGCTGATTATTTCGGCGAGGATAAACTTTGCCGCGTCGGTATGAACTTTTTCAGCTTAAATACTCCTATGAATCTGTTGGAAAGTGATTTAACACTTAAGATTTTGAACTACAACAATAATGAAATGCTCCGCTGGAACTTGAAAAACGTTGCACTCAAAATTAACAATCTTGCTATGAAAATGCCCGTTAAAGTTCATCAGTCCAAAAACAGAATTGACGGCGCAGTTTCGCTGATTATCGCTTATGCCGCCGCCGGTACTTGTAAATCTGAATATGAAATGATACAGAAAAATTTTTGTAAGCGAGGTGAGGAAATTTGCTTGTAAGTTTTGTTAAAAATCTTATGGATAAGTTCAAAGGCAACAAAGATAAAAAAATTTTGGCTGAAGTTTTGGCTGATTCCCGCGCCGTTTTTTCTTCCTTCGGCAGTGATATTTATGCAAGCGACTTTATAAATTCGGTTATCGACAGAATTGCTACTGAAATTTCAAAAATTGAAGTTGTCAGCGTCATTTCAAAAGAAAACAGCATTTCCCGCCTTAATGACGATATAACGCGGCTTTTTCGTGACGGCGTCAACGAATTGCAAACGGCTAAAGATTTTCTTTCCTGCTGTGAATGGCTTAGACGCAAGGATAAAAATTGTTTCATTTATCCGCAATGGGAAATTGTAAAATCTGTAAACGGCAACGAATTTAAACGTTATACGGCTTTTTATCCCCTTGCGCCGGTAAGTGCGGAGCTCGGACACTTTGAAAACGGCGATTGGGCTATTAAGTTTTATTGGCGCGACGGTTCAAGTAACATTCTGCCTTATGATTCAATAATTCATTTGCGATGGCGGCGCGGCACTTCAACTTTAATGGGCGGCGGTAACGATTTCGGCGCAAGTGATGACGCTGATACTTTGAAGGCTCTGCAGACGCTTGACGAAATTTTACAAGGCTTGCCAAAAATGATTCAGTCAAGTTTATCACTTCAAGGCGTTTTGAGTGTTAAAACTGTGCTTGATCGTGAATCTATGAAAAACGCAGGCGCAGATTTTGAAGATAGAATCAAAACTTCCAAAACAGGGATTGTTGCTATTGGACTTGACGGCGAATACACGCCTATTAATAAGGCTATGCCCGCTATTCCAGACGGTGTATTGAAATTTTTGAAAGATATAATCAGGGAGCGTTACGGTATTTCGCAAGCGATACTTGACGGCGATTTTTCCGGCGCACAACACGCCGCTTTTTTCCAGAACTGCCTTGAAGATTTTATTATGGAATTTGAACAATCATTCACGAATAGGCTTTTCACTCAAAGAGAAAAAGACGTCGGGCACAGGATTAAATGTTACTACAGCAGGGTTGCTTACTTCGACACTGCCGCCAAAAACGAATTAGCTAAAATCGCCTTTGAAAGTGGCTTAATGACGTTAAATGAAGTTAGGGAATTGTACGGACTTTCGCCACTAAATGAAGGCGGCGACAAGCGGCTACAGTCTCTAAATTTTGTCAATTCAACGAAAATTGACGATTTTCAATTAGGTAAATACGTTCCGGATAAAAAAAACGCCGATAAAAATATCGACGCGGAAAAAAAGAAAGATATTTAATTTACAAGTCATCTGAAAAATCAATGCTGCAGTTTTCTTCAATAAATTCTGTACTGGTAATCATTGAATGCGCTTGCTTGAGTAAATGTTCACGAAATTTACTGCTGGAAGTTAAACGCGCCGCCTTTGCCAAAACATCTGCGGCTTTGACTTCGTTTTCACGCTCTTTAATTTTTGCCCAACGCTCCGAAAGTTCCGGCGGAAAATAATTGTTGCCATAAATTGAATAACTGCCGGTTTCCAAAACTTTGAAGAAGGTATTTTCCATCATTTCAAATACTGCCCACGCTTTATCAGTGTTGAGCATTTTGCAATGGCGAAGAACACCAAGTTTTGTCCAAAGATAAAGTGTACGTGTTTTAGAAGAAATTTGTGGTTCGAAACTTTCTAAGTGCAAATTTTTAAAATCGTCGCTTTTAAGTTTGAAATAATGCTTGCCTTCGATAAAATGAGTTTTATTGTTGTTGAAATTCTGTTGAATGTTGATAACTTTAGCACCGTAAAAATCGGCAGTTTGTTCCGTCGTCAAAACGACTTCGCCATTAACAGAAATGCGCCCAATGTTGCAAAATGGTTCAGTGCCGATAACCGGCGGCAAGGGCAAAATTCTTAACATAAAATATCAAATCCTTTCTTGACACTTTCACGCGGGATTGATAAAATAAATATGGAAAATCCCCGCGTTGTTTCTAGTGTTTTGTGCTTAGATTTTACAACACGGGGTTTTCTGCTGTCAAGGATAAAAAATATCAGCCGTCAGAAATGGCGGCTTTTTTAGTGGAGGTGATAAAAATGAATCAGACTGAATATCGAAGTTGCAACGGACAAGAATTTAGGGCGATTGACAACTCGGAAAACGGAAAAGTTATAGAAAGAATAATCGAAGGACACGCGGCGGTTTTCAACCGTCAAACAAATGTTTGCGGCTTTTTTTATGAAGTTATTGACGTGGGCGCGTTTGATAAAGCAGACCTGCGCGACGTACCGCTTATGGTCAATCACGATTTCTCAAAAATACCGCTTGCACGCTCGCGCAGAAATAACGGCAACAGCACTCTTACTTTGACTGTTGACGATGTAGGCTTAGCTATTCGCGCAGTGCTTGACACTGAAAACAATGCAGACGCCCGCGCCGTATATTCGGCGGTTGAACGCGGTGATTTAGACGGTATGAGTTTTGCCTTTGTCGTTGACGGCGAAGAATGGCAAAACTTAGACACAGATACTCCTACACGCAGAATTAAAAGTATCAGCAAGGTATTTGAAGTTTCTGCTTGTACCTTCCCGCAATATGAAAGTACTGATATTACAGCTCGGAGCAAATTTGCGCCGGATAGTGCAAAAAAGGTGTTGGATAACGCCCGCGCTCAATTTTTGGATAAAAATAACGAGCTTGAAATTTTAAAACTCAAAAATCGAATTTTAGGAGCGATTTAAAATGGATAATCTGATAAAAAAGTATGAAGAACGCCGCGCCGCCTTGCTTGCACAATCTGAAAAAAGTAACAGCGTTGAAGAATTGCGCTCACTTCAAAAACAGATTCAAGAATTAAACGGCGATATTGACGCAGTACGCGCCGCAATGTCAAAAACTACTACCGACGAACGCACAGCCGCTGTTAATGGCGATAACGCAGAAAGGCGTAGTGCAGAGCCGCCAAATTTTGTACAAGGCAAAGGCTTTACCCCAACAGAAGAGCGCGGAATTACCGACTACAGCAAAATTCTTGAAACACGCGAAAAAGCAGGTAACGATTTAAAAGAAAAACGCGCGGTAGATTCGCCACTTGGTCTTTTCGGCGAACTTCGCGCAGTTACGGTCGGTAACGGTACAAGTATTATTGTTCCCAAATATTACTCCGATACAATCAATCCTGAATTTAACGTTGTAAGCAGTTTGATTGATTCTGTCAGTCATTTGTCTTTGAACGGCGGCGAAAGTTTTACTCAAGGCTACGTTAATTCAATAGCCGCGGGCGATTATACGTCTGAAACTGCAATAGCGGCAACTGCTGAAACTACTTTTGCCTATGTCGATATTAACAAAACTAAAATTACTGCGTATTCGGAAGTTACGGAAGAACTTCAAAAATTGCCCAATGCCAATTATGCAGATGTTGTCTTTCAGAATATCCGAAAATCTATGCGTATGAAAATAACTAATCAAATTCTTTTGGGCGGCGGCAGTACTAATCAGATAACAGGAATTTTCAGCTCGGCGGCAACCGCTATTGATTCAACAACTGATTTAGCTTTGACTACGATTAACGACAAAACACTTGACGAAATAATTTTCCATTACGGCGGCAATGAAGACGTTGAAGGCTCGGCTGTACTGATTCTTAATAAATTGGACTTGCTGGAATTTGCCAAAGTGCGTACTTCAACTACGCTCCGCTATTACAACATTGAATATGATGGCAATTCCGGCAGGATAAATGGAGTTCCTTTCATTATCAATTCGGCGTGTAACCAACTTACAGGCGCGGCAACAACTGCTGGGGCTTACTGTATGGCTTACGGGCACTTGACCAACTATCAGCTTGTCGAATTTTCGCCAATGGAAGTTAAAATTTCAGATGACTACAAATTTAAAGAAGGAATGACAGCTTATCGCGGCGTTATTTTTGCCGGTGGCAATGTAACGCGCAAGAACGGCTTTTTGAGAATCAAGAAAGGTAGTTGAAAACGTTTTCCATTTTGGGGAGGTGATAAATCGTGGCTGAAATTTCAGTTGCAGAAATGAAAAGTTATCTGAATATCGACGGAGACAATTCAAGTTATGATTCTGAATTACAGTATCTGATTGACGCGGCGAAAGAAGATTTGATAACGGCGACAGGCAAACAATATGACGCTGATAACGCCCTTATGCGGCAGTTTATCAAACTTTACGTTTACAGGGAATTTAATATGGCGAATGATTCTTCACTTGATAACCGGCTTTTCGATATTCAGAAAAAAATTCTCCACAGCTTAAGATTTTCGGAGGCTGATTGATTTGCTGAAAATTAACTCTGAAGAATTGAACAAGCGCGTAACTATTCAAAAGGCAGTTGCAAATAAAAATTCCCGCGGCGTTGCACTTTATGATTATCCCAATTTAGGCAATATCGAAAACGTTTGTGCAAGTATCGAAGGATACGGCGCGTTCATCGTCAACGGACAAGCCGAAAAAGTTTCTGAACTGGAATTTAGGATAACAATCAGATACAGGCAAAATTTAAATCTGCGCGATCGTATCATTTATCAAGGCAGAATTTTTGAACAAGTACTGCCTGCCAAAGATTTAAACGAGCAACATAAATTTTTGCAGCTTACTTGCAGAGAAAAAATTGAAAATAGGAGTGATTAAAAATGTTCGGTAAAATCCAACTCGAAAATTTCACAGGATTAACAACTTTACCACAAAAGGCGGCTAGTGCGTGGGCAGCGGCAGATTACCTTGTCGGAGCTACTTACAAGCCGTTACTTTTTGTCGGTACTCAAATTGTTAAAGGCGTCAACTACTGGTTCATCGCTGAGCAAAGTTTTTCTGTTTCTGCGCCGGAACGCCGCCTTGTTACCATTGCAATTAACGAGTTTGAAGGTCATTACAAGGTTGTTGAAAGCAGTATTGAGGTTATTTTAGGCTAAAATGGCTGGAAACACTCGACAAACAATAAGCGGCTTACTGCGTGATTACGGCGAAAAAGCTAAACAGGCGGCGGTAGAATCACTGCTTGAAAATGCTGAAACTGTTGCTGAAGAGGCAAGGCGGCTTTGCCCTGTCGATTCAGGAAAACTTCAAGCTAGTATTCATACCGAGCCAAAAGGTGAAAATAAAGTTAGAGTGATAGCCGACGCCAAAAATAAAGACTACTATTACGGCAGAATTACTGAATATTCGCCGAGCGGTAAAGCTTTTATGCGTCCGGCGTTGGAGGCTAAACGCGCCGAAATAAAACAGCATACACTTGACAAAATACGCGCGGCTATAAACCAAAATTAGGCGGTGTTTAACTTGAATCTTCAGGAAGAAGTTTTCAACGCGCTTGCTACTTTGAATCTGCCCGTTGTCAAATATTTAAACGAATACGACGGCAATTATCCAATTATCGTTTTCAGGGAAATTTCTAATGTTCCAGATGTTCACGCAGATAATCAAGAATTTTCCAGCCGCGTCATGTATCAAATTAGTATCGGCACTGATGATGATAACTATTTTTCTATTGAAAAATCGGTTGTTCACGTTATGTGCAATTTGGGATTTATGCGCGTCGATTCGCAGGATATTTTTGACGGCACTTATTGGCGCGTTATCAGATTTTCGATTGTTGAGGTGAATGATTTTGAGTAAGAAAAGACTTAATATTGGCGTAAAAAATTTAAAATTCGCCAAAATGGTAAAAGACGACAAAACGGGCGTGCAATATACCGCGCCTGAAGATATTATTGGTAGCGTCAATATTACTATTAACGATACAACCAATTCTGAAATTTTCTATGCTGATGACGCGCCTTTTGAAGTGGCGACAAGTTACGGCGGCGCAGAAGTCAGCATTGAAACTGCAGGTTTGTCTTTAGATATTCAGAAAAAGTTACTCGGGCATACTTACGAAAACGGCTTGCTGAAAATGAATTCAAATGACGAGGCTCCCTACGTTGCCTTACTTTTTGAAAGTAAGATGTCAACCGGCGCAATAGAATATGTAAAACTTTTGAAAGGTAAATTTAGAATCCCTAACACCGAATACAGCACTAAAACTGATACGCCGGAATTTAAACCCAAAACCATTGAAGGCGATTTTGTCACAAGGGATTATGACGGTGCATATCGCTATATTGCTCATAGTGATGACGTCGGTACAAATACTGCACTCATTACAAACTGGTACAACTACGTTGAATCTTCAGAAACTACCGTAGCTGTTGTCAATCCTTGAGGAGGCTAGAAAATGAAACTTCCAATTATCGAAGTGGACGGCGTAAAGTACGAAATGCGCAGACCAAAAGCCAATATGTGGGCTGATTTTGCCAAATTTGACGAAGAAAGAAAAAATCTTCCGGTTACAGAATACGTTGATAAAGTTTGTGAATTTCTTGCATCGCAATTCGACGGCTTGACGAAAGACGCCCTGCTTGACAATCTTTACCTTGAAGAAGTGCAGAAAAAATATTTTGAGTGCGCAGGGTTCCTTTGGAATTTATTAACAGGTAAATTTGAGGAACTCGAAAAAAACTCGGAGAGCGCGGCGGCAACAGATTAGACTTGACGCCGTATGAAACAGCTTTGTATTGGTTTTTGTTTTGGGCGAAAGAATTTAATTGCTCGGTAAATGAAGTGCGCAATTCAGATTTAGAATATCTGCTGGATTTAACCATTGTAAAAGCAAAAATGTCTGTCGAAGTGCATTACATTGACGAAATTTGGAAATAAAAAAAGCCGCTGTAGGAATATAGCGGCTTAAACTTTTGCTCTAAAGGGTGTATGTTTAAATGACTGTCGGTAATACTGACGGCAGGTCTAAAGGGTGTATGTTTAACATACGGCAGGCAAAAAAAAATAGCCCTAAGGCTTGACGCAGAAAACCCCTTTTGGTAAAATTGCTACTGAAAAGAAACCAGCTAAAATACACAAAAGGGGATTTTCCACGTGTATTTTAGCAAGTCTTTTTCAAAATGTCAATGAAAGGATTTGGTAAAAATGGCTGAAGATTTGGTTCCTGTCGGGTGTACTGTGACGGTTGATTTGATTCACGGCACCATTAATTTTGAGCACGAACAATTTGGCGAGTTGCGCACTATGGAAAAAGACGGCGAAATTTGGGTTGCAGGGGTTGACGCTTGCCGCATTTTGGAAATTAAAAATCCTCGTGACGCGATGAGCCGCCTTGATGATGATGAAAAAATGTTAATTGAGTTAGTTGGAGTGTCAAAAAATGGCGTAACGAATAGCGTCGGTTTAACCGACGGTTATTCTGGCGCGGTTTCTAAGGGCTGGATTAAAAATGAAATTACTTTTGTAAATGAGCCGGGATTTTGGCGTTTGATATTTGCAAGCAGGACAAAAAAGGCGCGCGAGATACAGCGTTGGGCATATCACGAAGTTTTTCCGAGTATTCGCAAATATGGTTATTATGCAATGGCAAGGAAAGAGCCGGAATATATTACAGTGACAAGGAATGAAAAGGTGTATATTCCATATATTTTCATACCGAAATATTATCAGGGGCGGTTGGTATTTGTTCCGAGTGATTTAAAGGCTTTTTGCAATGTTTCAGAATTTCGTTTAAAGTCGGCAATAAAAAACTTGAAAGTTAATTGGATTGACGGCGATTATATTATGTTGCGCGGCAAAGATTTAAAAAATTTTTTGGCAGATAATGCAATTTCAAACAGTTTTGCGGTGTTGCCGGTTTATTCAAAGGCGGCGGCTATGTCTATTTTTGAGCATTTCAAAGTTAAATTGCCTGCAGGATTTGATAAGGTTAGTGAAATGTCGGTTAAGTTTGATAATAATGTTCTTTGCGATTTTATTAATGGCTATTATGATTTAAAAAAGGAATTGGATTGTAAGTTTGACAAATTTGTTGATGAGTTTATTGTTAGCGGAGCTGGCAGAATGAAATAAATAGCAGATAAAAATTGATACAGAAAATTTTAACCGTTCAGAAATGGGCGGTTTTTTTATTGGAGGTGATAAAGTGGCAACAGATAACAGCGCAGGCGCAATTTTCATAGACTTAGGGCTTGATATTTCACAACTTGAATCTGATTTTGTGGCGGCGAACGCTACTATTCAGCAAAATTTAAACAGATTAAACAGGGAACGAAATTTAATAGACTTACGCGCACAAGTCGAAATTGGCGGGCTTGATGAAACTGCAGACGCCGCGCAGATTTTAGAAATTAGAGAACGCAGTTTAAATCAGCAGTTGGAAATACAAAGAGACAGGATACAGTTGACGCGGGCGGCTTTTCAACAGCTGCGAAATACTCAAGGTGCAACCGCGGCGGCAACTCAAAATATGGAGGCACGCCTACAGCGGGAACAACTTTCACTTCAACGCCTCGAACAACAACTTAACAGCGTAACCACGGCGCAGGAAAATTTAAATAGCGGTACAAATTCCGGCGGTGAATCTGCAGAATCAGCAGGGCTGGAATTTGGCGGGCTTGACAGCATACTTGATAAGTTGCCGCCTCACGCAAAAGCAGCAGTTGCAGGTTTTACCGCTTTAACCGGTGCTATTATTGCCGCGGGAACAGCAAGCAATGATTTAATCGAACGCTGGCGTGAACTCCAGAAACAATCTTACAATTTTAATCTGCCGGTAAACGATATGGAAACACTCGCAAGGCGCGTTAAATTTACAGGCGGCGAAATTGAAGATTTACACGGGTTTTTAGCCGGTCTTAATGACGCTATGACGAAGGGTGAGTGGGATGACCCCGAGGCAATAGCAATGCGTTGGGCGGGCGGTAACATTTTTGACGCCAACGGTAAACTCAAACGCTTTGATGAACAAGTTGAAGAAATTTACCGAATGTACCAAAAAGCCAAAGAGGCAGGGCAAGAAATAGAATTTCTCCAAATGATGGGCGGCGAAAGTGGCGTTACTGACGTTAAACAGATTCTTGACAGGTGGGAAGAAGCACAGGAAGACGCCGAAAAAATCTTTGACGCAGGCTTAGACCCTGAAGAATTTCATAAGGCGGATCGTGCGCTTAGACTTTTAACCGAGCAAACGGGCGAATTTAAAGACGCCTTTGAAAATATCGTTACGCCTTTTAGTGTCGGAGCATTTGAAAAATTGTTTGAAGTCTTTCACGATGGTACAGAATTTTTGGTTGAAAATAAAGACACAATACAGCGTTGGGGCTTCGTTGCTATTGAAACTTTTTCCACCGTTGCCGACAAAATAAAAGCTGTAAAGGACGCTATTGCTGATTTGGCTGATACCGGAAATGAAATACCAAATTTTATAAATGACTGGGAAGGCAACGCTCAATGGCAAAGATTCTTAGACCAAGCAAACAATGATTATGAGAATACATTTTTGCAAGGCGTGTATAAACCTGCGGCAAAGGAAATGCTGGGCGGTATTGGTAATGCAATTTTCGGCGGTATTCTCGAAAGGGCACAGGAAGAACAAGATAAATATAACGGCAAAGTTGAAGAAGGTACTAAGTCTTGGGCTGATTTCCGACGTGAACAAGAAAAGGGTATTGAAGCAACTAAAGAAGAAACCGAAACAATAAAAGACGCAACAGACGCACTCAGTCAATACAATTATTCCCGTGAGGTTGCTTTAAGAGATGAACTTGAAGGCGTAAAATTGGAAAATCAGCACTTTAAGCACGGACACGATTTAGAATTGGCACAGTTGGACTTGGAAAGGGAATTAAATCTAAGACAACTTGCAATGTCCGAAAGTGAAAAATTAGCGGTTGAAGAATTATACACTGAAAAACGCAAAAATATTCAGTTACGGCTCGAAGATGAATTAGATGGCCTGCGCGACGAGGCAACGGCGGAATTTAAAACAGACCTTGAAAATCGAATGATTGAAATAGAAAATGCAAAAGATGACTGGATAGACGCGGGAATGGAAGAGGCGGAGGCTGAAAAATACGCGCAAGCACTAAAGGCAAAGGCAATTGAAGATTTAGAGGAAGAATGGGCGGAGGCTGTACTTGCGATTAATGGCAGTGTCCTTGAACAAAAATTAGCTAATATTGAAAAAGAAAAACAGGCGTGGATTCAAAAAGGCGTTGAGGAAGTAAAAGCTACGCAATGGGCAGAACAAGCAAAAGTTGACGCTCAAAGAAACGCTGCAATGGAAGTTTTGAAAAATCGCCTTGAAGAATACCGAGCATTTCAAGAAGGCGGCTATCAAGGCTTGAAAGATTATCAGCTTAAAAAGCTTTATGATTTGGGGATAGCCCCAGAAGATTTAAAAATAACGCCGGAGCAACTTTCAGGGTTTCAAAAATCTTTGCAAGTGGCTTTGAATAGCTTATTACCAAATTTTATGACCGAAGAAGATAAATATCGTGACAAACGTTTAAGCGATTACTCGCTATTTGAAGAACAAAAACGCCTTCGAGAAAAACACGAAGACCCGCTATTTGGTACTAAGATAATTTTTGATGGTGAAGACGTTACCGAAAAAGCACTTCAAGAAATTTTTGGACTTATCCCAAAAGAAGAACTCACTAATCTGCCACAATCATTTTCAGAAGCAACGGAAAGTTTTAAAAGTCTAGGCTCAAGTACTGAAGACCTTCAGCAAAAATTTGAAGACCTTGTTGCCACACCAACAAATTTACCTGAAGAAAATAGCACACCGACTAGCCCCGCCAATGAACCAGATTTATCAGGCGGGTTAGATTCACTGTCACCTAAATTTGAAAATCTAAGCAGTTATTTAGATGACCTTACACCAACTATTGAAAATGTCAGTAGTAGTTTTGATAACCTTACTCCGACGCTTGAAAATGCAACCAGTTATTTTGCCGAATTAACAGAACAAGTTGCAAATACTACAGGGGCTTTTCTTGAATTAATCGGTAAAATCGGCAAAATAAACTTTCAACAAAATAGCACGCCGCCGAATGTTACCAACAACGTAAACATTCAAGAGGCGCACGCCTGGGACTATTCGCACATTAAAGAATTAGCTGAAAGAGTTGCAGACGTTATCACTCCCAAAATTTTATCTGCGTTAGGCGGTGGTTCAAATAGTTATTAATATTGGCACCGTTAAAACTTTAAGCGTTGAAAATTGGAAAGTTACTCCGGACGACCGGCAATCAATCGTTGAAACAATAGGCGGCGTTGTTGTTCAAGAT
>CALDHY010000080.1 GCA_937901445.1 uncultured Selenomonadales bacterium | reverse complement strand
AAGACGCAGATGGCGGTGCCGGACTTCATGGCCGCATGCAGCGTAGCCCGTGATTATGCAAATTACCGCGTAGCAACTTGACGCAATAGCCATACAACCCGACGCTAAGCCGTCTAAGCCGTCAGTTAAATTTACCGCGTTTGACGCGCCGACAATTACCAACAAAACTAAAATGTAATAAAAAATTCCCAAGTCTAAATTTTCGTCAATCAGCGGAATCCAGAGCGTAGTTTTAATTCCAAGTTCGGTTGTTGCAAAGTAAATTGTTACGATTGAAATTATAATTTGCCCCAAAAGTTTTTGCCGCGCCTTCAATCCTAAGTTACGCTTTTTGACAACTTTTATATAATCATCCAAAAATCCCAAAATAAAATGACCAACCAAAATAAACAACGCCAAAAAAATTTCCGTGTTAATTTCGGCGCAAAAAAGCGTTGCGGCAACAATTCCAATTACCATAAAAATACCGCCCATTGTCGGTGTACCGCTTTTCACTTGGTGGCTTTTCGGTCCTTCAGTGCGGATACTTTGACCGAATTTTAATCTGTGTAGCATTGGAATTGCGATTGGTCCGAGAATCAGTACAACGACGGCGGCAATGACGGCAGCCAGTAAAATCTCATTCATAGAAAAACTCCTTTTTCTAATTTTTTTTATTTTAATATTTTTTTCTAATACAGCATTTCTTTCTTTTGGCGCAAAAGAAAGAAACGCTTAGCAAAGAAAGAAAACAGCCGCGCAAGTGCGGTCGCATCACGCGACCTGCGCGCGGCGGTTCCGGAGCCGTCATCCTTGACGGCATCGAATGTTTTATTTCTCAATTAGATTTTTTTATTACAACCACTAAGGTTTAAATCAATTCAAGAATTTTTTCCAAATGCATACCGTGCGACGCCTTGAATAAAACTGTATCGCCCGCTTGTACAATTTCAAGAATTTTTTTTGCGGCGTCTTTGTGCGTATCAACGGTAAAAATATTTTTTAAACCCGCGTCTTTTGCTCCGGCGGCGATAAATTTTCCCAATTCGCCAAACGCTATCAAAGTTTCAAAATTATTTTCTACAAGTTGTTTGCCAACTGCGCGATGAACTTTTTCAGAAATTGCGCCGAGTTCCAACATATCGCCCAAAACTGCAATTTTTCTGCCGCTGTAAATTTCGGCAACGGTTTTTATCGCGGCTTCCATGGAGGCGGGGCTTGCGTTGTAGGCGTCATTCACGATTGTAAAATTTTTGCGCTGAATAATTTCAAGACGCATTTTCGTTGCAGTCAAATTTGAAATACCGCGCTGAATTTCTTCAATCGAAAGGTTGACGCTTAAACCCGCCGCAATCGCCGCAAGTGCATTTGAAACATTGTGACGACCGATTATTGGAACTTCAAAATTGTAACTTTCGCCGCCGTACTTCAAAATAAAATTCGTGGAGTTGCCGTCGGTTGAAATATTTTCTGCGGTTAAATCTGCCGCGTTGTCAATTCCATAGGTTAAAATTTTTACACCGCTATTTGCAAGCTTTTTCATTTCGGCAGTATAAAAATTATCAGCATTCAAAATGACAGTGCCGCCCGCTTGAATCGCTTGTACCAATTCGCCCTTCGCCTTTGCAATATTTTCAATCGAGCCCAAAATTTCAATGTGCGTTTCGTTGACATTGATAACAATTCCGATATTCGGCTTGACGTACTGCGCCAAATTTTCAATCTGATGAAGTCCGCGCATACCAATTTCAACAACGGCGGCTTTGTGCGTTTCGTCAATTTCCAACAAAGTCATTGGTACGCCAATTTCATTGTTAAAGTTAGCTGAAGTTTTGCAAACTTTGCCGAGCGCACTTAAGGCGGCGGCGGTTAAATCTTTCGTTGTAGTTTTGCCGTTGGAGCCGGTAATTGCAACGACGGGAATTTTAAAACGTTCACGCCAACTTTTGGCAATTTGCTGGTACGCGGTTAAAGTGTCTTCAACTTTCAAAGTTACGCCGTCAAAATTCGGCGCGGATTTACTAACCAAAACTGCCGCCGCGCCTTTGTTGAGTGCGTCCTGCGCGAAAGTTTCGCCGTTGAATTTTTCGCCTTTCAGTGCAACGAACAAAACGCCGTCAGAAATTTTGCGGCTGTCAGTTGTTACGCCCGTAAAAAAAATATTTTCAGCAGAATTTGTTTCAGCGTTCGTAACTTTTACAATTTCATTCAGACTTAATTTTTCCATAAAAAATTCTCCCTAGTCCTTAATCCTTAATCCTTAATCCTTAATCCTTAATCCTTAGCCCTTATTGCTTGCAAAGCAACTTCTTTATCGTCAAAGTGAATAGTTTTGTCGCGCAGAATCTGATAATTTTCGTGCCCTTTGCCGAGAATCAAAACAATATCGCCCGCCTGTGCAATTTCAATGGCGCGGAAAATTGCCGCCCGCCTGTCAGGTATACATTCATATTGCTTGCCGCCGATTTTTTCTTTGATACCGACTTCAATTTCAGCCAAAATTTTTTGCGGGTTTTCACTGCGCGGGTTATCTGAAGTTGCAATGACAATATCAGAAAGTTCAGCCGCAAGCCTGCCCATAATTGGACGCTTGGTATTGTCTCTGTCGCCGCCGCAGCCAAAAACTGTGATGATTTTATTTTTGACAATTTGTCGCGCAGTTTCGATAACATTTTTGACGCCGTCGGGGGTATGTGCATAGTCAACAATAACTGTAAAAGGAATTTCGGCGTACACCCTTTCAAAACGCCCTGAAACGCTCTTAAACGCCTCCAGAGCCGCCTTAATCGTGTCGGTTGATATATTTTCTGCCCGCGCAACTGCAACCGCGCTAAGGGCATTGTAGACGTTAAATTTGCCGGTAAGGTGTAAATTCAAATTTAAATTTCCAACGTTAAAACTTGTGCCGCCCGCGTGTACGTCAACATTTTCTGCACGAAGGTCTGAATTATTTTCAATGCTGTAAGTAATTTTTTGGCAAGTTGCATTTTCCAACATAACCGCGCCCGCCGCGTCGTCAACATTCACAACAACAAAATCTTTCGCCCGCGCAAAAAGTTTAGCCTTTGTATCACGGTAATTTTCAAGCGTTTTATGATAGTCCAAATGGTCTTGAGTCAAATTTGTAAAAACTGCAACGTTAAAATCAATTCCGGCAATTCGATTTTCGGCGATGGCGTGGCTTGAAACTTCCATTACAACATAATCAACATTTTTGCTTAACATTTCGGCGAAAGTTTTTTGTAAGTCTATGACATTTGGCGTGGTGTTGTGGACGGGGTAAATTTCCTCGCCTATCATCATTTGAATTGTACCGATTAAACCGACTTTGAAACCTGCGCGAATCAAAATTTCACGAATTAAATAAGTTGTAGTAGTTTTGCCGTTGGTGCCGGTAATTCCAATGACGCGCATTTTTTTTGCGGGGAAATCGTAAAAGTACGGGACGATAACCGCCAAAGTTTTCAACATATCCGGTACAACAAGCGCAGAAATATTTTCCGGCAGATTAATATTTTCGTGCGTGGTAAGAATTGCAACCGCGCCCTTTTCAACCGCCGAATTTATAAAATTGTGCCCGTCAACGTGCGCGCCTTCCATGCAGACAAATAAATTCCCCGCCGTGATTTTTCTTGAATCGTGTTCAATTCCCGTAATTAAAGTTTCGCCGTCGCCGATAATTTTTGTGCCTTGTACGAGCAGCGAAAGTTCTTCAAGTGTTTTACTCAAAAAAAATACCCCCTTTTCTTAGGTTGACATTATAACTTTTTCAGTATCTAAAATCAAAAAATTATTGATACAGACAGGAAATTTTTTTATAATTAAAGTACAAAAATTTTAGGAGGTTTTAGCAATGGTTAAACAATTTTTGGCGTTTGCATTATCGTTATTGATAATGACTATCGCCC
>CALDHY010000079.1 GCA_937901445.1 uncultured Selenomonadales bacterium | reverse complement strand
TACAGGTTCCTTGCAACATTCAAAAAAAAATTTGTCGCTTGTAAACTCTGCAGATTTTCAAGGGAGCTTGTAACTATTTTTAAAAGGCGCAAAACCCCACTTTTCATTTTACAAGTACAAGTAAAAGAAAATTATTGCGTGCAGTCAAGGACAGCGCGTCATAACCGCCGCGCAATAGGTATACCGCTTGGACAGTACCTTTAAAAATAAAAAGAGTGTAACGTTTTGCTACGCCCTTTTAGAGATAGCGTCGCAAAACGCGACCCTATTAGATACGCCCTAAATTAGGGCGTCTTTTTTTCTTTACTTGTATAAAACCTTGTCTACAGACGAAAGGCGCGCTAGAGGCAATTCTAGCTTAACGTATCAGCTTTTTTTCGGCGTCAATGTGCAAAATAAATCTGCGCGACGGACTCTCAAAATTGCCCGCCAAAAAAATATTCGGCAGGAATTATCGACAGTGGAATTTTGAAAGTGAAAAAAATCTATAATAAAAAATAAGCAGAAAAATTCAAACACAAATTTTTTTAATTACCAATAATAATAATTTATGGTAAATACTTGACATTAATAAAAATAAAGTCTATAATCAAAAAAAAAAAAAAGGAAAGAAAGGAATGAATAAAAAATGATTAGCAAAATGGAAATGACAAGCAACATTGAAGTTTCAAAATTTCAACAATCAGCAACTTCATTTTTACCCGCTGATAATTCGCTTGTAAATCGTTGGTTGAAATTTGCGGCAGTTAGTGAAAAGTCTATGGCAACTTACAAAGTTTGCTTGAAACAACTTTTCGGTTATTTCGCAGATAATAAAATTTCAATTCCCGCCCGCGCAGATTTAGAAAACTTTAGAGATATGCTGATAGACAGTGGAAAATCAGCAAGCACAATCTGCCTTTATTTGACAGCAACAAAATTATTTTTCCGTTGGTTATCGCAGGAAGGGATTTTTCCGAATGTTGCAGACCATTTGAAAAACCGCGTCAAGGTTGACCATAGCAACCACAAAAAAGACTCCTTATCAGTCAAACAAGCTAAGGAGTTACAGCGGGCGATTAAAGGTAATGATTTAAAAGCCCTGCGCGACTCTGCAATTATCAGTTTAATGTTGACCACCGGTATTCGTAGCATTGAAGTAGTAAGAGCGGATATTAGCGATATTCGGCAGATTGAAGGAAATTATTTCTTATACGTACAAGGCAAAGGGCGCAGTGAAAAGGCAGAATCAGTTTTAATTGCTGATAAAGTCTACAAGAAAATTCAAGATTATTTGAAGGCTAGAGAAAAAGCGGCAGGTAAGAGGTTAGTTAAAAATTCGCCGCTTTTTGTTTCAACTTCCCGCCGCAATAAAAATAGTCGCCTTGATACACAAACAATTAGAAAAATGGTAAAAGGCAACTTGCGGAAAATTGGTATTGACTCTCCTACCATTACTTATCATTCCTTGCGTCATACCTGCGCGACGGTAATGATTATGGAAAAACAGGAATTGTACAATGTACAAATGGTATTGCGTCATAAGAATTTAGCTACCACGATGATTTACAATAACTTTATTAATCGTATGAAAAACCGCGCCGAAATTGTGGCGTCAAATATTTTACTTATTTAAGAAAGGAATGTTTAAAATGTCCGCACCGATGAAAGACAAAACACCGCGCAATGGCAGAATTACTTTAATGGTTACTCAAGAGGTATTAAGAGGCGTTAATTCGCTTGCTCAAATGAATAATACTTCAATGAATGATTTAATTTGTAATATGCTTGCTGGCGTTGTTGAAAAAAACTCGGAGGCTATAGCACAATTTGAAAAATCTAAAAGAGAATCAAGGCAGTTAATACAAACTCTTTTTCCTGAATCACAATATTAATTGCTTGTGAAACCAAAAAAGCCGCCGAATTAATCAGCGGCAAATTATTTTCATTTAAAAAGAAAAATCCCCTATTGTTTTTCCAGCGTCGGCGATTATTCCTTTATACGCTGGAATGTGATAAAAACTTAAAATGCACTGCCCCTACTCCCTTAAAGTACAGCAATGCATTTAAATTGTTTTAACCATATTTGCCCCTCCTTAGGAGGCAGATTAACAAAAACATAGCGTAAACTACACCATTTTCACATTTAATTATATTTCTTATTAGTTTTGTCTAAAACAAGGGGAAAAGATTAAAATAAGGCTATAGATGCGCAGAATTGCCCCTGCAAGCAAATATTAAAAACAAAGGAGTTTAACAGATGATTGATTTAGAATCATTGACATATAAAATTAAAAACATTAGCCCCGCCGAATTGGAAATGCACGGCGTCATTACCGCCGCACCTAAAAAGGCAGGCGGCAACCCTACTTTTATCTGCCCGTTTTGCGGCAATGGTACAGGGAAAAGCGGCGATGGCTTAGTTCCTAAAGAATACCATTGGGGCTGGAATTACGAATGTTTTTCCGAAAATAAAGGCTATGACAATATCGCACTCCTTGCCGAATATTACGGCTTAAATACCACCGGTGCAGATTTTGTCGAACTTTGCAAGCGCACCGCCTCCGATTTTGGAATTACGGCGGATAATGATAATTATTCGGAGGGCGATTTTGCCGCTTATCACAAATTGCAACCTATTACCACGCCTTCACAAAAAATGGTTGACGAAATTGAACGTATAAAAAAAGATATAGCCGCCGCGCAAAAAAACGGTATACCTTCAGATTTTTCAGATGAAGACCGCCGCGCAATTCCAATTTCCACATATCATTATTTTAATTGCGGCGTCATTAATGATTGGATTCACCCAAAAACTATTATTGAAGGTAAATCTGTAAAACCCTCGCGCAGGCTTATTATCCCTACTACTGACGGCTTGCATTACAACGCCGTTTTGTTGCCTGCTGACAGGGAAGAAACTAATAAAAGATATTGGAAAATGCACGCGGGCGAAAAAAACAAATGTACTTTCGGCTTACAAACTTTATCTGCAAATAATAAAGTTGTTTTCGTTACTGAAGGCGAAATTGACTTAATGTCTATGTATTACGCGTGGGACGAAAACTTTTGGGATTATTCCGAAAGTTACAACGCAGGCTTCATCGCTACGCTCGGTGCGGCGTCAACCGCGTGGTATGACGAATTAGACCGCGCGTTTATCAATTATAAGCCTATTATAATCTTTGTTGCAGATAATGACAAGGCGGGAAGAGCAGCCGCCGAAAAACACCGCGCCGAATTGTTAAAGCGCGGTTATCCCGCCTTCATTTATTTCTTTTCGGACGGCGATGCAAAAGTTGACGCTAACGATTTTTTAATTAGTCAAGGCACTGACAATCTGGCTGATAAGCTTATGACGTTTTTTAATGACGCCCAAAATAATCTTCCTGCGATTAAAAAAGAAATTGCCGCAATGCAAAATACTACCCTTTCAACCCAAAATAAAACTGCCGCCGCGCAGGAAGAAAATATTGAAGTTACAAAGGAAATTGTACGCAAGTTAGCTGATAATCTTTTAAACGAAATGTCGGACGCTGATTTCTTGCAGAAAATTTTTCATTTGAGTTTTGGAGATTTAGATAATGCTAAACGGCTATTTCTGCTTTTCGGCAAATATATTCGTTATGTAAATATTGCCGGTGAATGGCGCGTTTATCTTGACGGTGTATGGAAGGGGGCGGGTAAAGCTGATTCTATCATTTACCCGTTTTGGCTTGCTATGGCTAAAAGATTTGAGACTTGCCGCCCAAAATATCATTATATCAGCACTCCTACCGGTATTAAAACCGATACCGGCAAGCCTCAACCTAAAGATATTGATGAAGTGAAAATTTCTGATGGTTTATTAAAAAAGCTCAAGAAAGAAAGCCGAATGAAAAAAGCAATAAACGTCCTGAAAGGCTACGTTATAGCTTGGCGGGAAGATTTTGACAAAGACCCCTTGCTTTTAAATGTAAAAAACGGCACGATTGATTTAAAGACCGGCAAATTTTACCCTCATAATCCTAAACAGCTTTTAACTAAACAATGTAACGTTATCTACAGTTCTGCCGCGCGCGCTCCGTTGTTTGAAGAATTTATGAAACAAATTTTGCCGGATGATGAAACCCGCGCCGCAATGTTAAGATATTTAGGCTATTGTCTTACAGGGCTTGTAAATGAAGAAAAAGTATTCTTTGCATACGGCAAAGGCGGCAATGGCAAAGGTACGCTTTTTGGTACTATTCAATATTTACTCGGCGATTATGCAACGTCATTTAAAATTGAAAATCTGTTAAAGCGGAAATTTGGCAACAATCCAGACGCCGCCTCGCCGGAAATTGCTAAACTTAATGGCGCGCGCTATGTTGTTGTATCAGAATCAAAAGACGTTAGACAATTCGACACGGCAACTTTGAAAGATTTTACCGGCGGCGATAGAATCACGGCGCGCGCAATGTATCAATCGCCGATAACTTTTTTCCCTACGCACAAATTTATTTTACAAGGCAACAATTTACCGACACCGGAAAATATAAATGACGCGGGATTTTTAAGGCGTTTTTATATCATAATTTTTGAAAAAAGTTTCGCCAAAAATCCTAACTTGCATTTAAAAGAGGAATTATTGGCGGCTGATTCTTTATCTGGAATTCTAAATATTTTAATTGCCGAATGTCTAGAGTGGCAAAAAGAAGGCTTGATAATTTCGGCGGCGATGAAGGCGGCAAAAGAAGAATACCGCGCCGATAATGACTTCATAGCTAATTTCATTGCTGAAAACTGCGAATTTGAAAACGGCTCGTACATTGAAAGAAAAGACTTTTTGACACGTTTAAGGGAAGAATACCACATTTCAAAGTTGCGGTACAAAGACAAAGAATTAATTGAATTGATAACGGCGATTGACGGTATTACAGAAAAAAGCGAATACAAAGGTCGCGCTAAATGTTTTTGGGGCGTCAAGTGGCTTGATGATGAATTGTCAACTGATGATAAATTTTGCCCGCCGCCGAATATGTAACCTATTTTATTATCAAATAAAAATAATTCCCAGTCGCGAAATAAATATTTTTGGCGGAAATTTTTCCGCCGTTTTTTTGCCCAAAAATGGCGTAATGACGCGCTTTTTTTGACTTTTAAAAGACAATCTGTCGCGTTTTGTCGGGAAAAATCCTATATTGTCATTTTTATTTTACTTTAGATAATATTTCATTATCTAAAGTCATATATCGAAACGAAGTAAGGAAATTTTGCGAAAAACGCGACAATGGCGTAGTTACGCGATTTATTAAAAAAAAAACGCGACTGAAAATTTTTATCATTTAAAAGTAAAATTGGCGCGAATAAAAATTGACTGTAAATAACTCCAATGTTATTATTCGCTAGGAGTGATGACGGTGTACAGAATAATTTTTTACAAAGACCGGCAAGGGCGAAAACCAGTAAGGGAATATATCAAGAGTTTAGCGTCAAAAAATGATGAAGTAAGCAAGCGGACATTAACCAAAATTCACGAATACCTAGACGTACTTTCAATTAATGGCACAATGGCAGGCTTGCCGTATGTTCGACACATTGAAGGCGAAATTTGGGAATTGCGCCCTCTCAAAGACAGGATATTTTTTGCGGCGTGGCTAGACGGGCAATTTGTTTTATTGCACCAATTCACTAAAAAAACGCAGAAAACCCCGCCTAGAGAAATTGAAAAGGCAAATAAGCGTTTAAAAGATTTTAAGGAGCGTAAAGGCGATGATTAATGAAGAATATCAAGCCGCAATATTACAAGCCAAAAATAATCTGCTAGATTTAAAAGAGCGCGGCGGCGATGCAACCGGCGATGATTGGGAAGATTTAAAAAAAGAAATTTTTTTACCCGCCGAAATATCAGCTATGCAATTAAAGGCGTTGGTCATTTCGGAAATTATAAAAGCGCGGCAAGAGCGCGGTTTAAGTCAATATCAATTAGGCGCATTGTCGGGCGTCAAACAATCAGCAATAGCAAGATTAGAGCGCGGCAATATTAATCCTACGATTGATACAATACAAAAATTACTCGCACCGCTCGGTAAAAAATTAGCCGTTGTTTCAATGACATAAGAGATTTTTTTGCTAACTACATAAAAAAATAACCCGCTATTTGGCGGGTTTTTATTTTGGAGCGGCGCGCGTCGAATTTCAAAAACTTATAAATTGGAAGAAAAAAAACTGCCGCTTTTATTTATTTTATATGCATTAGAGCCGCGCCAAAAAATTATAAGTATAAGGCAAAAAATTTCTGTCATTTATTCGGCAAGGGCAGGTTACAGGTTCCTTGCAACATTCAAAAAAAAATTTGTCGCTTGTAAACTCTGCAGAT
>CALDHY010000078.1 GCA_937901445.1 uncultured Selenomonadales bacterium | reverse complement strand
AAAAAGCAAAAAACAACTGGGGATTAGAATCCCGCCGGAACTTGAAAGCCGCCTTGAAAATCACGTCGGCAGAATTGGTATTTCTAAGCAAGCCTTCATTTTAAATCTGATTTTTAAGGAATTGGAGAAAGTGGAAAAACGCCGCGCGGAGGATGATGACGACGATTAATTTTTTTCGGACTTATCCTGCGACGGTATTTTTCACGGTTACTTTCGTTGCCGCTTTTATTTGCGGTTACTTGCTCGGTTATTTTATGGAGGCTGATTTTTATGATTCTTGCCGGTGTTCCCTTCGACAACCCCACAAAATTTATTTCATTGGACGGCAAAGTTACTGTTGACGCCGAGCCGCTCGCGCAGTTTGCAACGCCGCGCAAGCCGACCATCGGCAACGTTACTTTGAAAATCGATTGTTCAAATTTGGGCGCGTCTGCTATCGAGACTTTAGCCGCTTGCTTAAGAAAATTCCTTGCCGTCAATATCATTGCAGGCGATACCATTTACGCTACCGGCGAAATTTCCACCCGCCACTATAACGAAATTTGGCAGACTATTGACCTTTTCGATTGTAAAGTTATCTGTTAGGAGTGGTTTTATGACTAATTGTTGTGATACTTTCTGGAAGTTACAAAATTTGCTCAAAGAAATTTCAGCGGCAGAAAATGCACTTGATATGGAAGTTTCAAAAACCGCCGAGCAAGAAGAAACAAAGCCCGCGCCAAAAGTTAATCTGGACACTTCAGACCTTGACGCCGCTATTTCTAAAGTCGACGAACTTATCGCTAAACTCAAAACCGCTAAGTTGCTCATTGCTTACCTTAAAAGTTGATGATTTTTAACGATTTGCCTTTCTGGAGAGGATGAAAAATGTGGATTAAAACTTGTCAAGGCATTTATTTAAATTCGGACTTGATAAATGAATTTTTTATAGCTCCAAGCAAAATAGAAGGTTATGTCATTTCAGCCATAAAAAATTCCGAGACGCGCCCAAGAGTAGTAGCTGAATTTAACACCAAAGAAGAATCCCAAAATTATCTCGACAGATTAATGAAAGGAATCGGCAACCGTATTTGGGAAGTCAGTATGGCAGATTGGAACTACACCGGTCACAAGAAAGACCACAAAGAGACAAGGCGCGGAGGCAGCTGATGAATTTTAAAGTTGCACGTGTCGGCGTACGACAAAAAGACTACATCAGTATTGAAAACTTGCCGGACTTTAAAAATATTCAACTTGTGGCAAGGCTGATTAAAATTGACTGCAACGGCAACTTTGCAGGCGTCCAATACGCCCTGTACTTCCCTGAAGGAAATTTTACCGTTGAAATTGATAGCCTTGACTACCTGCAAGAACTTTTTGATTTCCTTGACAAAAAAATTAAAACGGCGGGCGTTAATCCCAAATTTGCTGTTGGTACTGTTCAAAATTATGCCGGTGAAGAAGAGGTAGCGTTGGAATGTTAAAAAATTGCACTCATTGTAAGAAAAATCACCAAGATTGATATAAGCCGCTGTATTTCGGCGGTTTCTATGAATCTTGACTTCATTTTTAAAAAGTGGTGCATAGTCAAGTTTCACGCGGAGCCGTTGCCGCGTAAGTTCAGCGGCAGTTGGTTACTTATAACCTGCGCGAATTTTTGTATTCAACTTCAAGGTTGACACTGCGTATTTGTCGAGAGGTACGCAGTGATGAGCCTTGACAGCTCAAAAGGGTTTTCTGTAGGAAATATCTCCTTTTAAATTCAATCGATGAAGCCCGCTTGCCGGAGAAGGCGGGCTTTATTGATACACTAAAACTTTCAGAAAGTGAGGTAATTGTATGTCAAATGAAATTGTACTGCGCCCGTACCAACAAAAATGGATTGACGATGCACGCAGGAGCTTTTCAAAAGGAAACAAGCGGGTTTGTGGCGTTGCCCCTTGCGGTGCGGGTAAAACTGTTATGACCGGCTGGATGATTAAGGAAGCCGTTGAACGCGGAAAGACTGCTTTATTTTTTGTTCACAGAAAAGAACTCATTGAACAGACCGCCAAAACTTTTTCCCAATTAGGCATTCCTTTTGGTATTATCGCCGCCGGTTACGCGCCTAATTACAATCAGCCTGTTCAAATTGCCGGTGTTCAAACTCTCAAAAATCACGTAAATCTTATTCCCGCGCCGGATTTTATTGTTTGTGACGAGTGCCACCATATCTTGTCTAAGACCTACCTAAAGATTATCAATCATTGGAAAAATTCTTTTTTACTGGGCGTTACCGCTACGCCTGAAAGATTAGGCGGCGTCAGGTTAGGAGACGTTTTCGAGGATATGGTAATTGCGCCTTCAGTAAAAGAATTAATCGCACTCGGCAACCTTACGCCGTTTACTTACTACGCGCCGAAGTCAGGACTGGATTTTAGCAAATTAAAAATCTTGCACGGCGATTATAAAATTGATGACGCCGCAATACTTATGGGAAATTCTAAAGTTGTTAATGACGTTGTAGGTAACTATCAAAGATACGCCGACGGTAAATCTGCTATTTGCTATTGTGTCAACGTTGAACACTCAAAAATTATTGCCGACAGATTTAACGCCGCAGGTATTCCCGCCGCGCACGTTGACGGCGATACACCTAAAAACCTGCGCGACCAAATTGTTAATGATTTTCGCGCAGGCAACCCTAAAATCTTATGCAACGCTGAATTATTCGGCGAGGGATTCGACGTACCGAATATGGACGCCGTCATTCTTGCCCGACCTACCAAAAGTCTTACTCTGCATATTCAGCAGTCTATGCGCCCTATGAGACCCGACCCCAATAACCCTTCAAAAAGGGCAATTATCCTTGATTGTGTTGACAGGGCAAGAAGTTTAGGACTGCCGGACGCTCCGCGCCATTGGAGCTTAGCCCCCAATGAAGAAACAGAGCCGCAAGAGCCGCCGTTGAAAATTTGCCCAGATTGTAAAGCCGTTATTCCTTTAGGAGCCCGCGTTTGTGAAAATTGCGATTATGAATTTGAATTTACTGAATGGGTTGACGGCAACGGCAAACTTTATGAAGTTTTAAACGGACTTCAACGCTTTTTACAAATTGCTGAAAGTATGAATTATAAACCAGGCTGGGCAGTTCATAAGGCGGCAGAGCTTGCCACTTCCTATGATGATTTTCTGTTAATCGCGCAGGCTATGCATTACAAAAAAGGCTGGGCGTGGTACCAGTGGCAAGATTTTATAAGCAAAACTGCTTAATAAAGGAGTTGTACAAATGAAAATTGCTATTATCGACGCTGATTTAATCGGGCGCAAAAATCACCGCTTCCCTAACCTTTCCTGTATGAAAATCAGCGGCTTTTATAAAAGACTCGGCGCGGACGTTATTTTGAAAACTGATTATGACGCCTTAGAATTTTTTGACAAAGTTTTCATCGCAAAAGTTTTTTCCGATACGCCGACACCTGCAAGCGGTTTATTCGGTAATGTGCTTGACTTGCCGAATGTTGAATACGGCGGCACAGGCTTTTTCTTCGATAACGCTAAACACCTGCCGTCCTATATTGAACACTCTATGCCCGATTATCACCTTTACGACAAATGGCTCGCGCAGGTTGACAACGGCGGCTCTGAATTTAAGGCTTATAAAGATTATTCCATTGGTTTTTTAACGCGCGGTTGTTTCAGACATTGCCCCTTTTGCGTCAATCGCCGCTCTGATAAAGTGGTTAAACATTCGCCGCTCGCTGAATTCCTTGACAAGTCAAGACCTAAAATTTGTTTACTTGACGATAATTTTTTCGGCTTTGATGATTGGCAACAAGATTTACAGGAGTTGATTGACACCGGCAAGCCTTTTACTTTTAAACAAGGACTTGACGTCAGACTTTTGGACGGACAACGCTTGATTTTCTGGACGAACACTTTTTTTCTATGAAGAGCAAAAAAATATAGCACTTTAACGGCGTGCTACCAACCGTAACGTTCAATGTCTACGGTTGAAGTATAGCACGCCTTGTCTACTTTTGCAAGGAGGAATTTTTAAAATGTCTACACCTAATGAAATTGCCAATGTTGAATACGAAAAATTTGTACTCGGCGCAATGCTTTTAAAAGACGGCGAGATTATCCCAAAAATCGCCGCTATCTTAAACGCCAACGATTTTTACCGCCCGCAACACCAAATTATTTTTTCCGACATTCTCAAAATCTACGCGCTCAAACAACCCGTTAATATGTTGACGCTCATTAATTTTGTGAGGGACAACGGCAACGTTGATAAAGTTGGTCTTACCTACCTTTTCTCATTGATGGAAGTTGCACATACGACCGCCTACGCCGAATTTTACGCCGCTGAAATTAAGCAGAAAGCCGACCTGCGCAGGCTTACCGTCATTGCCGAAAAAATTTCTGCCGCCGCTAAAGGCGGTTTAAAATCCCCGCTTGACATTATCGCCGAAACTTCCAACGAGCTCAATTCTTTCAACGATAATCAATCAAATAAATTTTCCACCGTTGGTGTTGATCTTGGTTACGCTTTTTGGAAATACATTGAAGACCGCAAAAATATTACCGACAGAAAAACCGGCTTTTCCAATATCGATGCCGTTCAATTCTTCGAGCCGGGACTTTACATTTTGGGAGCTACGCCCGCTTGCGGCAAAACTACTTTCACGTGGCAACTTGCCGAGCAACTTTCAGAGCGCGGCGAACACTGCATTTTCTGTAGTTACGAAATGCCTAAATTTGAGTTGGAGGCTAAAACTATTGCGCGCAAACTTTTTATTGACGACCCCTACACTTCACTTACTGCCGCTCAAATCCTGCGCGGCGGCTGGAGTAACGAATTGAACCGTATCATTGATGAAATGGTTAGTAACGAAAATTTTATCGTCAGGGAATTTTCCGATGAAAACGTTGACAAATTACTTGCTATCCTGCGCCCTATCGTCATTTCGGCAGACAAGCCACCCGTTGTTTTCATTGACTACTTACAACGCCTTATTCCACGTGACGGCAAGGCTGATACCCGCGCGCTTATCGACGACGCGCTTTTCAAACTCAAAGATTTTTCTAAAGAAACTAACACTACCTTTGTTGTTGTCAGTACCTTTAACCGCGTCAACTATAATCAGATTGTCGACTTTGAATCCTTCAAAGAATCCGGCGGCATCGAATACACCGCCGACGTTGTTTGGGCTATGCAACTTAACGTTGCTAACAAACTTTTAGGCGAAAAACCTAACACCATCAGAGATAAACTTCATAAAGCTAAAATCGACCAGCCGCGCCAGATTAACTTGAAGTGCTTGAAAAACCGCAAAGGCAATATCTACGATTGTTACTTTTTCTATCATTCGGCGCACGATTATTTCGAGCCCTGCAACGAAGAAGATTTCAATATTCAAGGTCCGCCCGAAAAAATTTCTGATTCTGATGAAAGAGAGGATGATTAATTTTGCGCAAAAAAAAATAGCTTGTTGAATTTTCCCTGCGCTTGTATAATTTCAAGTGACAACATAGCGAAAATTCACGCACAATTTGTGCCAAAAGCTATTTGTATACTATCAAATATTAACAATTTTTTCAAGGAG
>CALDHY010000077.1 GCA_937901445.1 uncultured Selenomonadales bacterium | reverse complement strand
GAAAAACAAAATATTTATGGGCGATACAGGCTCGCTTGCACTCGGCGGCGCGTTTGCGGCAATGGGAATTTTGACACATACAGAATTATTGTTGCCGGTCGTGGGATTAATTTTTGTCTGCGAAGCGTTGTCTGTAATTATGCAAGTCATTTCCTTTCAAACAACCGGCAAAAGAATTTTCAGAATGGCTCCTTTGCACCATCACTTTGAATTGGGCGGCTGGAAAGAATTAAAAGTTGTCTTTGTATTTTGGGCGATAAGTTTAATTTGCGGCGTAATTGGACTGGCTATGCTCACAAGTGCCTAAAAATTTTATAGAGGTGTTTTTTATGTTTAAATTTTCTCATTTTACCTTCAATAAAAAATGGGGGGCAAATGTCATTGAAAAACTTGTATTTGAAATTTTTAATTGCAATTTGCCTTGTCTTGACATTTAACGGCGCGGCAAATGCTCAAGTTGTGCGCGTCGGCTGGTATGAATCGCCCTTCAATTTTACTGATAAATTTGGGCGGCGCGCAGGTTACGCTTATGATTACCAACAGAAAATCGCCGCCTATAACGGCTGGACTTATGAATATGTCAGCGGCAGTTGGTCTGAACTTCTTCAAATGTTGATAAACGGGCAAATTGATTTAATGACGGACGTTTCTTATACGCCGGAACGCGCTACGCAAATGTTGTATTCTTCAATTCCAATGGGCGCGGAAACTTATTGCATTTTCATTGCATTTAATAACAATTCAATTTCTTCAAGCAACCTTGCAACTTTGAACGGTCAAAGAGTCGGTGTCAACGCCTCCAGTTATCAAAGAATGCTTTTTTTTTGCAATGGGCGGCGGCTAACGGAATATCCCCACAAATTGTCGATTTAAATAATCCTGAATATGAATCGATTGAAAAATTGATGAGCGGCGAACTTGATGCCTTTGTAACCACAGATTTTTATGAAGACGTAAAAGATTATTCTACCCTGCCTGTTGCCAGAATCGGGCAGTCAGATTTTTTCTTTGCAGTAAATAAAAATCGCCCGGATTTATTAAATGAATTGAACGCAGCACTTGAAAAAATTAACGAAGAAAACAGATTTTACAGCCACTACCTGCACGAAAAATATTTGAGGACTACCGGCACAAACGCTTTTATTTCCAATGACGAATTAAATTGGCTGTCTCAACACGGCACAATTAGAGTTGGTTATCTTGATAATTATCTTCCATTCTGCGCGAGTTCAATGGGCGATGTTACGGGAATGTTGAAAGATTATCTTGCACTTGCCACAAATTGTATGAAAAACGCCACGCTGAATTTTGAAACAAAATCCTATTCGACTTTGAAGGACGCTTTTAACGCGCTTAAATCCGGCGAAATTGATTGTGTTTTTCCCGTGCATTTGAGTTATTTTGACGCAGAAGAAATGGGCGTCCTTATAACAAATCCTTTTGTCGATACTGAAATGTACGCGCTTGTTCGTAAAGATTCAGGCAACAAACTTTCTGCTGAAAGGAAAATGCGCGTTGCAGTCAATGAGACAAATTCCAACTACAGAACTTTTTTGAGAAATAATTTTCCAAACAGCGAAATTTTAAATTGCGGCAGTCTGGATGAAACTTTTGATAAAGTTGACGATTCACTTGCAGACTTTGCACTTGTCAACAACTATCAAGCCGCACAACAAAATTTCAATCGCTACGATTTATATTCCGTTGCAACCGGTCAAACGATGGACTTTGCCTTTGCCGTGCGAAAAGACGACCACGCGCTTTATTACATTTTGAATAAAACTGCAAGCATTATACCTGCCGCGTCAATTCATTCTTCGCTTACAGATTATTCAAACGCCGGCTACAAATTTTCAATTACAGACTTTTTGCGGAGCAATATTTACATTGTAATTGCGTTGTTGGCGGCTGTTGCATTTGCGGCTTTAAGGTACACTCAAAATAAGGCGCAACAACAATCTAAAGAACTTCACGAGCGAATTAAAGTTCAAAATCAAATGTTGGAAAATGAACGCAAGACGCACGAAATTGATTCAATCGTTTCAACTGTGGCGGCGGATTATCGAAGTATTTATTACGTTGATTTAAACAGAGATGAGGGAATGTGCTACCGCGCCAAAACAAATTCACTCGATTTACAAGGCGTCAAAAAGGGCGACAAGTTCCCGTTCCGTGAAAAATTAACTCAATATGCAAACGAATATGTTGCCGAATCTTACAGGGAAGATTTTTTGAAATTCATTGAGCCGGAAAATATCCGCGCAAAATTGGCAAACGAAATAATGACTGCACACCGCTATTTGACAATCAAGGACGGAGTGAAAAATTACGAAATGATACGAATTGTGGACGTAAATTTGGGTAAAGGCGGAAGTACAAATACTGTTAATGCAATAAGCGTCGGTTTTGCCGATGTTGACAGTGAAACACGTGAACTTTTAGAAAAAGTTGCACTCTTGCCGCAAAATTAAAAGGTAACTACCATATAAAAAAAATTTGCCCGTCGCGCAGGCGGGCTTTTTATTTTAATATTTTTTCATTTTAAATATACTTTTCTTTTTCCAAAGCAAAAAAGAAAAGTATCAAAAGAAAAGTGCTTTAATCGCCCGTCAGGGTTTTTCACGACGAACAAAAAGTAATTTATAGATTATCGCCGCGTTCTACGGGTTTTCGTAATTTTTACTCACAAGCAAAAACAAAGACGGGCGGTTCCTTGTATTCATTTCTTATTTTGTAAAAATATTCTTTATTGGTAAATTCGAGCCTCAAGCGGCTTTAAGAAATTTTTGTCAAAGTTTGATTCACTGTCAATAATAATTTTTTTGTCTATAAAATCTTTTGGCAGATTAACTTTTTGGTTTGAAAAATTCACGGCGGTTATAAAAGTTTTGCCGTCAAGACTGCGCGAGAATGCAAAAATTTCTTCACTTTCAGGCAACAGTAACTGATAATCGCCGGAAATTAATTCTTTATTGGCGGCGCGTAAATCTATTAGCTTTTTGTACCAATTCAACACAGAATCAGAATCTTTATCTTCAGCGGCGGCGTTGACGGTTTTATAATTTTCGTTGACAGGGAGCCACGTTTTACCGGTTGAAAACCCTGCGTTTTTTTCGGCGTTCCATTGCATTGGAGTCCGCGCGTTATCCCTGCTGAATCTGTGAATACATTTCATAGCTTGCGCCGCCGTTAAGCCTTCCTGCAACATAAGCCGGTATTGCCCGTGCGAGCCAATATCGTCGTAGTCTTCGATTGAATCCCATTCAACATTTGTACAGCCTAATTCTTGTCCTTCGTAAATAAAAGGCGTGCCGCGTAACGTCAAAAGTACCGCCGCCAAAACTTTTGCCGCCTTGATTGTATCCGTGCCTTTCGGGAAAAAATTATTGACACTGCGCGGCTTATCGTGATTCTCAAAATAAATTGGATACCAGCCGTTGTCGGCGGTTGCCTTTTGACTGTCAGTTAAGACTTTTTTTAATTCAGTCAATTTCCAATCGTAGGGATAATGCCACGCCTCGCCTTTTGCAAACATAATGTTGACGTGGCTAAATTCAAACAGCATATCGAACGCGCCGTTTTCGCCGACCCAATATTTTAATTCTTCCGGCTTAACTGCGTTTGCTTCGGCAACTGTGAAAATATCCCGCCCCGCAAAAACTTTTTCTTTGAATTCGTACAGAAAATTTAAAATCCCTGAAGTATTGGCGTAAACGTCATGAACACTTGCCAATCCGTCAGAATCCGGCTTGCCGTCAATAAATTCAGCCGGTTTTTTAATGTAAACTATTGCATCGATACGAAAACCGCCAACGCCTTTATCAAGCCAAAAATTCGCCGCGTCATAAAGGGCTTGCCGCACTTCAGGATTTTCCCAATTTAAATCCGGTTGCTCAACTGCAAAACTGTGAAGATAATATTGTTGACGTTCTGCGCACCACGTCCATGCACTGCCGCCGAAAATCCCGCGCCAATTTGTAGGGGGACTGCCGTCCGGCTTGGCGTCGCGCCAAATGTACCAGTCCGCCTTTGCATTTGTACGGTTGCTTTTTGATTCAAGAAACCATTTGTGCTTATCCGAGCTGTGATTGTAAACCAAATCCATAACAATTTTAATACCGCGCTTGTCAGCTTCAGCAATTAAATTTTCAAAATCTGCCATTGTGCCGTACGCGGGATCAATCGCCGTATAATCTGCCACGTCATAGCCGTTATCAATCATTGGCGAAGGATAAACCGGCGTCAACCAAATTGCACCTGCGCCCAAATTTTTCAGATAGTCCAAATGTTGAATAACGCCGCGTAAATCGCCGGTGCCGCTGCCGGTTGTATCTTGAAAACTTTTTGGGTAAATCTGATAGACAATCGACTTTTGCCACCATTTCAAATTTTCAGCCGCCATAACTTTGCCCCCTTAAAAAAGTTTAATTTTAATGTTCGTGGTTGTATTCGGCTTGCAGTCAAAATCTCTTTCAGTCGGTAAAGAAAATTTCAAAATATATTTATCGTTTAATTCATCGTCAACGCCTTCAGTAGAATTTTTTTGCTTGATAAATTCAAATTCGGGGTGAGGATTTTCTTCAGTAGGGGGAATCCATTGATTAAGATTTTCAATGTCAGTATCGTCCGGCGAAATATTTGGAGCGATTTTTTCAATGACAGTACCGGATAAATCGTAGCCCGCCAAAACATAATCAACCGGTTTACCGAGCGGAATTTTATTAAAAATATCTTCAGATAAAATCGAAGAGTTAACCATAAGCACAAGACAATTAAAATACATATATAAGGAATTGAATAATCAGCAAACACAATATTATTTAAATATTCTCAAAAAAGGTACTGACACCAGGACAGAAGGGTTGTCTTGGGTGGTGAAAAGACTGATGGAGTTAAATATACCTATAGATAGTTCAATTTTTCCTGGATATTTAGACCAAGAGCAAATTGACTATATTATACAGATATCTAAATTAGGCTTTGAATCAGCACAATTGAAACAAATTTTAGAATCTCTGAGAGATAGACAAAATGGGATTAAAATTAAAGGAAAATATTTTTGTGGGTTTGAAGAAAAAGAAACTCAAAAATATGTAAATAAATTTAAAGGAATAAGATTTTTTAATTTGGATATAAATAATATAGATGAATTGATTAAAGAAAATTCTTGTAATACTTTTAAGTCCTTGAACAAATTAAAAAATATTAATAGCTCTAATTATAATAAAGCTGACTTTAAAAATAAAGCCTTTCAAAATATCATGGAAGATATTCAAATCAAATCCATAGTTGAAAATTTGAAGCAACAAATTTCTAATTATGCAAAGGGTGAAGGCCAACTGATGAAGAAAGATAAAGGTAAAAATAATATAATTGGCTTATTATTAGCACAAGAAAAAAATAAAGATTATTTTAAAGATGTAATTATACTTAGTGAAAGAATTCAAAAATTAAATGAATTCATTAAAAAAATGAGAAAAGAAGAATTTTTAATTTTTGAAGAAAAATTTAAATTTGGTGATTTAAAAGATGATAGATCGAAGAATTTCTATGATAAAGTATTTAATGCTTTGTTTGGAAGTTCATCTTTAGAATTCTCAGGATTTCAAAAAAGTAATTTAGTTGACAATTGAAACTAAATATCTGAAAAGAAATTCAATTCATTTTTTTATTGAATAATGTAATTAATTTTTTAAAGAGTTAATAATATAAATAAGGCCTTTATTTCATTTTGTATGGGGACAACGTTTTTCTCAATATATTCATCTGCATTTGCATCATTTTCCGCTTTATGCTCATTTAAGTAGTTCTCTTTATAGTTTTTGTAACTTTTAAAATACCAAATAATAGCTATTACAATTGGAACTACAAGCCACCACCCAAC
>CALDHY010000076.1 GCA_937901445.1 uncultured Selenomonadales bacterium | reverse complement strand
CCGCCGTTGCAATTCGCCTAATTGCTGAAAAAATTCCTACGCTTGAAAAAATTGGCGCGCCACGTGCCTTGAAAAAATTTTTAACTGCAACGCAAGGCTTAATTTTGGTTACGGGGCGCACGGGTTCCGGAAAGTCTACAACCATTGCCGCCTTTCTAAATGAACTTTGCAAAATTCGCCCGTGTCATTTGTTGACGCTTGAAGATCCGATAGAATTTGAGTACGATACAGAAAATTCTTTCGTCAGTCAACGTGAACTTGGACAAGATTTTTTGAATTTTGCGGACGCGCTAAAAGTAGCACTGCGCGAAATGCCGGACGTTTTGTTAATTGGCGAAATTAGAGACGCCGCCACAATGCACGCGGCACTTGAAGCATCGGCGGCAGGCGTTTTAGTTTTGGCTACACTTCATACAAAGTCAGCGGCTGAAACGGCAATGCGCGTTGAAACAATGTTTCCGCTCGTACAGCGCGACGCAATACGGGATTTATTTGCAGATGAATTTTCGGCGATAATTTCACAGCAACTTTTGAAAAATTCAAAGGGCGAAAGAGTTTGCGCGGCTGAAGTTTTAATCGCCAATCCAGCGGCGCGTTCCTTAATTAGGCAAGGAAAATATATACAACTGCCAAATGTTATGATGAGCAATCAGGCGGCAGGTATGCAAACAATGGAGGCGGCGTTAAAGGCGAAAGGCTTATGAAAAAATTTCGATATAAAGGCTACGATGAAAATTCTGTCGCGCAGATTGGCACGCTTGAGGCTGAAAATTACGCCGAAGCTTACGCGGTTTTACAATATCAAGGCGTTAAGGTTGTAAGTCTTGCACCGGAGCGCGTCAGTGTTGTAAAATTGTTTGAAGATTTTTATTTGAAATACAAACTCGGCGGGCGTTGGTGCGCGGTATTTTTTCGAGAATTAAGCGTAATGCTGGGCGTTATGACGTTGCACGATTCACTTCAAACATTGGAGCGGGCGGCGCGAGGGCATATTTCAGAAAAAATTTTAAACGAATTGGTTGAAACCGTTGAAGGCGGCGAAACTTTCAGCGCGGCACTTCGCAGGTATGAAATTATTTTTGGCAACAATTCAATTCAATCAGTCGAAATTGGCGAAACAAGCGGCAGGTTGCAGGAAGTCACGGCGCGGCTTGCTGAACAACTTGAAAGAAATTACGCCACAAACAGAAAAGTTCGTTCGGCAATGTATTACCCGCTTGTAGTTTTCGGCGCGGCACTTTTGGCGGCTGTCGTTATGATAAATATTACTTTGCCGGTTTTCGAGTCATTTTACGGGCAAAACGGGCAAAAATTACCGCTGATAACCTCAATTTTTTTGGCGGGCGGCAGATTTTTAAACGAGCATTTATTTTTAATTTCTGTTATAATTTTGGCGGCAATAATTTTTTTTATAATAATTTACAGGGAAGTTGATGAAGTCAAATTTTTCTGCGATAACTTGAAACTAAAAATAAAAATCCTGCGCGAAATTGAATTAAGAAATTTATTCAGCCGGTTAGGATTTTTGCTTGAAAGCGGCGTAACATTGGACGCGGCAATTAATTTAAGCGCGGCGTCAAGCGGCAACTTGAAAATGCAACGCCTCCTTGAAAAAATTAAAACTTCAGTTGAAAACGGCGAAAGATTCGGCGCAACTTTAAAGCGCGTGCTGAAAGATTTTTCGCCACTGTACTTGGGGCTGATTGTGACGGGCGAGGCGAGCGGTAATATCGTCGAAATGTTGCGGCAATGTGAATCAATGGCAGATTTTGAAATTGAAGAAACACTGCGTGCGCTGCCGGCAAAGGCTGAAGTTTACGGCACATTGACGGCGGGTGTTATCGTCGGCGCGTTGGTATTTTCAATCGTTTTACCAATTTTAAGTATGACAGATTTATTTTGAAAGGAAAATTTCAATGAAACTAAAAATTTTTGCAAGTCTTGTTTTAATGTTATTAATGTTGACGGGGTGCGGGAATGAAACGCCGCCGCCTGCAGAAAAAGTTGAAAAAGTCGGTATGTTAAGTCTTTCAAATGTTGACGAAAATCAAATTGACGACTACACGAAAAATTTTAATTCTGCGCACGGCGTAAATTCCGATCCGCAAAAAACAACTTACTACAACAATTTAAATTCAATGCAAATGAGTTTAAATTCCGGCAGTATCGATACAATCCGCACTTACGGCAGCGTTGCACAATATATGACTGAACGTGATTCAAATCTTGCAATAAAAGATTCTCAAACTGTTCAACTTGTCGATAATTTTTCTTGCGCCCTTCGTGATGAAGATTCTGAATTAAGGGAGCAATTCAACGCGGCGATTGAATCAATGAAAAACGACGGAACTTTAAGTAACCTTGTTGAAAATTTCATAAAAAATTTAAAAGCTGATACAGAGCCGCCCGCCGTTGCAATGCCAAAAATAGCAGGCGCAGATACAATAAAAGTTGGAGTTACAGGCGATTTACCGCCGCTGGATTTAATTTTGGCAGACGGTACGCCCGCCGGTTTTAATACTGCAGTACTTGCCGAAATTTCCCAACGTATCAACAAAAATATTGAACTTGTAACGATTGAAAGTAACGCCCGCGCCGCCGCGTTGACTTCAGGCACGGTTGACGTTGTTTTCTGGACGGTTACCCCTGAAGGCGAAAGTCCCCTTCCAATGAATTCTGATACTCCTGAAGGCGTGGCGTTGACTCAAGCTTATTACAAAGATGTTGTTGTTGACGTAAATTTGGCAACTGCCTTTACCGGTATGAATTAAATGATTCATTTAAAAAACGTTACGAAAATTTATGAACAAAACGGCGTTACTGCTCTTGACAATGTAACGATTGACATTGAACGCGGCGAATTTGTTTTTATAGTTGGAACTTCAGGAAGCGGCAAGTCAACGCTGATGAAACTTTTAATGCATGAAGAAATTCCTACAATGGGCGAAGTTTTTGTAGACGGGCGCGACGTTGTAAGACTTTCACGAAAAGAAGTACCGTATTTGCGGCGCGGCTTGGGCGTCATTTTTCAAGATTTTCGACTTTTGGAAGATAAAACGGTTTATGAAAATGTAGAGTTTGCAATGCGGGTTATTGAGGCTCCGAGCCACATTATGGAACGCAGCGTTAATGCAGTTTTGGATATTGTTGGACTGCGGGCTAAGTCTGCAAGTTTTCCGGCGCAACTTTCCGGCGGCGAACAACAGCGCGTAGCAATAGCGCGGGCGATTGTCAATAATCCGCAAATTGTTATAGCTGACGAGCCGACGGGAAATTTGGACCCCGCCACAACGTGGGATATTATGGATATTTTTTTGAGGATTAATACCGCCGGTACAACCATTGTAATGGCGACGCACGACAGGGATATTGTCAACAAATTAAAAAAGCGCGTCATTGAGATTGAAAACGGCAAAATTATTCGTGACCAAGTTAGGGGACGTTACGGCAGATGAACTTTCAAAATATCGGTTATTACTTTCATGAAGTATTTTTATCAATGATAAGAAAACGCTGGATGACTTTTGCGTCAATCGGAACAGTAACGGTTTCGCTGTTCGTGCTTGGCGTGTTTTTAATTTTGGTAATGAATATGGCGAAAATGGCGGCGGCGTTAGAAAGTCAAGTGCAAATTTCGGCTTACCTTGTTGACGGCTTGACGCCGGAAAATCGCGCAGAAATTGAACGAATGACAAAAGACTTGGCAAGCGTTGCAAAAGTCGAATACGTTACAAAAGAGCAAGCGTTGAAAACATTGGAAGCGCGGCTCGGTGAACAACGAAAAATCTTGGACGCGCTGGGCGATTCAAACCCGTTGCCAAATTATTTTTTGGTAACAGTAAAATCTGCTGATGACGTAAAAAAAACGGCGGCGGCAATAGCTGATTTATACGGCGTCGAAGAGGTAAAGTACGGGCAAGACGTGGCGGATAATTTATTTGACTTAACGCACCTTGTAAGAGTTTTTGGCGGCGTCTTAATGGTAATTTTGGCACTTGCAACAGTTTTCATAATTTCAAATACAATTCGGCTGACAGTCTTTGCGCGGCGAAAGGAAATTGCTATAATGAAGTACGTAGGCGCAACGGATTCTTTTATACGTTGGCCTTTCGTGCTTGAGGGAATTTTGCTGGGATTTATCGGCGGCAGTATCAGTGCAATAATTTTGAGAAGTTTTTATTCGGCGGTTACAAAAAAAATTTACGCCACGCTTGCATTTTTCCCGCTCGTCGAACAGTACCCTTTCATGAATTATTTAACATTGGGCTTGATAATTTCCGGAATGTTGGTAGGAATTTTGGGAAGTACAGTTTCACTTAGAAAATTTTTAGAGGTTTAAAATCGTGAAAAAATTTTTAGTTTTAACGGCGGCGATAATTTCAGCCGGATTAATGAGCGGCGTTGCATCAATTCAGCAAATGGAAAATCAAAGGGAACAATATGAAAACGCGGCTGAAGAAGCGCGCCTGCGTTCGGAATGGTTGCAGGGCAAAATAAATTCAGTTTCAGAAATTAAGCGCGTGCTGGATGAAGAAGCGGCGGAGGCAGTTTCTGACTTTGAAACTAAACAAGCTGCCCTTAACGAAACTTTAAGCCGTATCGAAGGCAACGAATTAAAACTTTTGGAAAATGAGCGCGACTACGAAAGAAAACTTCAACGCCTTGAAGGGCGCGTCCGTGATATTTATATTAACGGACAAATTTCCTATATCGACGTACTTTTTGGCGCGCAGGATTTCGGCGACTTTTTAACACGTATGGATTTATTAAAGCGCGTGCTTGTCTATGATTCAGATTTGATTAATTCAACTTTACAAAATAAAATCACCCTTGAAAATTTGAGCGTTGAACTCGATGAAGATAAACGCCTTCAAGCCGAACAGTTACGCCTTGCCGAAAAAGCTAAAGATAAAAAGTTGAAAAAAGTTGCCGACCAACAAGCTTTAATTGACAGAATGGAAAATGATAAAGAAATTTATAATCGCCGCTACGACGAAATGATGGCGGCGTCAAAACAGGTTGAAAAATTAATTCAAGAAAGTAAATATCGTGCGGCAGCTGAACAGGCGGCAAGGGAACAAGCAGCGGCAGAACGCGCGGCGCAAGCTGAACGGCAAAGATTGGCACGTGAACAACGTCAAAGAATGGCGCAAGAAGAACGCCAAAGACAACAAATTGAACGCGAACAACGCCAAAGAACGGAACGTGAACGCCGCGCAAGTCGATATGATTTTAATCCGACCGAAAGAGAAAATCGCCCGGGCTTTGCAGAAAACGGCGGCGTTGAAAGTTTTATTCCGGAAGGTACGGGCGAAATGATTTTTCCAATTACCGGTCCAATAACTTCAGAATTCGGCTGGCGCACTCATCCTATTTTTGGCGGCTCTAAATTTCACAGCGGAATTGATATTGGCGGCGATTACGGAATGGAAATTAAGGCGGCGCGCGGCGGCGTTGTAACGCATGCAGGCTGGATTGATGGCTACGGCAATACAATTATGATTGACCACAGCGGCGGGCTTGTGACTTTGTACGGGCACAATCAAAGCTTTGCCGTTCACGTCGGACAAACTGTCAGACAAGGGCAAGTTATCGCCTATTGCGGCTCCACCGGCAATTCTACCGGTCCGCACTGTCATTTTGAAGTTAGATTGAACGGCGAGCCCGTCAGCCCTTACGATTATTTATAAGGGCTAAGGATTAAATTTCGTCAGAAATGCCCCCAGAATTGATTTTAATTTTTTTAGGTAAAAATGTACCAAATAATGTGAAACGCCGCTTGTAGGGCACGTCAGGCGGCTTAGAATCGATATTTAAAAAGGATTGTGATAAATGCTTACAGATTCATTTAGAATTTTGGAATTTGATAAAATACGTGAAATGTTAAAAAACTGCGCGACGAGCAATTTCGGTAAAGAATTAGCCGCCGAAATTTTGCCGGATGATGACGCTGAAACAGTTAAAGAAAATCTTTCGTTGACAACTGAAGCGGTAAAAGTTTTCGCAGTTTCAGAGCCACCTTTTGGCGGTATTCGTGATATTCGAGAAACACTCAAAAAAATTTCGCTCGGCAGTTCCGCAGGCGCGGTTGAACTTTCAGATATTTTGTCAACAATGTATGCAATGCGCAGCGTCAAAAAATTCTTCAAAGAAAATGACGTTGACGCCCCTAAACTGAAAAATCGCGCAGGTTTAATTGAAATTTTGGGCAATCTTGAAAAGCAACTCGAAAACGCCCTTGACGATCACGGCGGCGTTAAAGATTCAGCAAGCGCAGATTTACAAAAAATTCGTCGTGAACTTCGACAAGCTCAAAGTCGCGTTAAAACTGAAATTTTTTCTATCCTGCACGACGCCGCAAAACAAAAATATTTTCAAGACGCAATTATTACAATGCGCGGCGACAGGTACGTTATCCCTGTTAAATCTGAATATAAATCGCAATTTCCCGGCTTAGTTCATGATCAATCTGCAACCGGCGCAACGCTTTTTATTGAGCCAATGGCGATTGTCAATCTCAACAATGACATTCGACAACTTGAAATTGCTGAAAAAAATGAAGTTGCAAGAATCCTCCGCGTTTTGTGCGACGCCGTACAAAAAAATTCTGCTGAACTTTTAAACAACGTTGAAATTTTGGCGGAGTTCGATTTACTTTTTGCAAAGGCAAAACTTGCCCAAAAACTCAACGCGACCGAGCCCGTTATTTCAAAATATACAAACTTGCACGCGGCGCGGCACCCGCTGATTAATCCAAAAGTTGTTGTACCGATTGATATTGAAATTGGCAACGGCTTTACAATTTTGCTTGTTACCGGACCGAATACCGGCGGCAAAACAGTTTCAATGAAAACACTTGGACTTTTGGCGTTAATGGCGCAATGCGGCTTATACATTCCGGCGGCGTTCGGCTCCGAAATTGCAATTTACACAAATATTTTTGCCGATATTGGCGACGAACAATCCATTGAGCAAAGCCTTTCAACTTTTTCCGCACATATGACAAAAATTGTTGACATTCTGAAAAAAGTTCAAACAACGGATTTAGTGCTGATTGATGAAATTGGCGCGGGTACAGACCCCGACGAAGGCGCGGCACTTGCAATGGCAATTTTGGGACGACTACTGAAAATTCAATGCGCCACAATCGCCACAACGCACTATTCAGAATTAAAAACTTTTGCCTATTCGACGGCGGGTATTGAAAACGCTTGCGTTGAATTTAACGGCGAAACGCTTTTACCGACGTACAAACTTTTGATAGGAATACCCGGCGCAAGCAACGCCTTTGCAATAAGTAAACGGCTCGGCTTGCATATGAGTTTGATTCGCAAGGCTAAAAAATTTCTCAAGCAGGATCACGCCAATTTTGAAAAAGTTTTGGCTGAACTTGAAACTAAGCGGTTGATTTATGAAAAGCGCAATGAAGAAATTCAGAAAACTCAAGCCGCTATTTTGAAAAAAGAAAAAGAAATTGTCGCCCTGCGCGACGAAATTTCAAAGACTAAAAACGAAATTATCAAAAAGGCGCGTGAAAAATCCGCCGAAATGGTTAAGGAAACGCGCAAAGAGGCTGAAGGGATTATCGCCGCGTTGAAGGAACAATTTGACGATTCCGGCGTTAAAAAGCGTCAACAAACCATTCAAGCCGCGCGTGATAAAATTCGTAACGCCGAAATGCAAACTGCCGAAAATATCGTTGCAAATGATTCAATCGGCAACCGAATTAACAAAAAGTATTTGCAAATTGGCGATACAATTTATATTCGCCCGCTAGACCAAAAGGCAACGGTACTTTCAATCGAAAAAGGCGGCGACGAATTGACAGTAACGGCGGGTATACTTAAAATGACTGTTAAAACTTCAGAATGCCGCTTTGTAAGTCATAATTCTGAAGAAATTGAAACTGCGCCGGTTGTAAATGAAAAGCGCGGTACAACGGGAATTTTAAAAATAGTTTCAACTGCAAGCCGTGAAATTGATATACGCGGGATGATGGTTGACGAGGCAGAGCAAGTTTGTGCAAAATTTATTGACGATGCGCAACTTGCAGGGCTTAAACAAGTTTTGATAATTCACGGCAAAGGTACGGGCGCACTTCGACAGGGCGTCCACGAATTTTTGAGGCATTATCATTCGGTAGAAAAATTTACTCTTGCAGATATTGATGAAGGCGGCGCGGGGGCAACGCTTGTAATTCTGAAATAATTTGAATTAGAAAAGAGGTCGCCCGCCGCACTCCGTTTTTACCGGCAACGCTGGAATTTCTGCAACGCATGCAAACGCGGCTTAACCTGTAAAGTTTTTGAAAGTTCGACGCGAAAAACGCAGGCGGGCGACGCTTCTTTCTTTTAGGC
>CALDHY010000075.1 GCA_937901445.1 uncultured Selenomonadales bacterium | reverse complement strand
TCCCCAACAGCACCGGCGCAGCGAAAGCTATCGGCTTGGTTATCCCCGAATTGAAGGGCAAACTCATCGGCGCAGCACAGCGCGTCCCGACCCCGACCGGCTCCACCACCCTCCTCTTCGCGGTTGTTAAGGGTGAAGTTACCAAAGAACAAATCAACGACGCCATGAAAGCTGCCGCCAACGAATCCTTCGGCTACAACGAAGAAGAAATCGTCTCCAGCGACATTATCGGCATGAAATTCGGTTCGCTCTTCGACGCGACCCAGACCATGGTCAGCCCCATTGGCGACGGCAACACCCTCGTTCAAGTCGTTTCCTGGTATGACAACGAAAACAGCTACACCAGTCAAATGGTTCGCACCATTAAGTACTTTGCTGAATTGAAGTGAGATTCTTCGGCAACGCTAACTGAACACGCTTAAAAATTTGTGACGGCTCGGCTCTTCGTCATTGTTGAGCCGGGTCGTTCGTCATTGTTGGGTAATTTTTTTGGGGAGGTTTTCTAATGAACAAGAAAAACATTCGCGACATCAACTTGAAGGGCAAAAAGGTTTTCCTTCGCGTCGATTACAACGTCCCGATGGATGAAAACCAGAATATCACGAACACCAAACGCATTGACGCGACGCTCCCGACGCTCAATTATCTGCTCGAACAGGGCGCGGCAGTCATAATCGGTTGCCACCTCGGCAGACCTACTGAAGCTCGTGAACCCAAATTCTCAACAAAACCTATCGCGGCGAAACTTGCCGAACAGTACGAAAAAATTGTTGGAAAGAAAATTGAAGTTAAATGGGCTGAAGACTGCATCGGCGAACCGGCAGAAAAAGCAGCGGCTGAACTTAAACCCGGCGAAGTACTTTTACTTGAAAACCTCCGCTATCACAAAGAAGAAAAGAAAAATAAACCTGCATTTGCTAAAAAACTTGCCGCGCTTGCAGATATTGCCGTAAATGATGCATTCGGTATGGCGCACCGTGCGCACGCTTCAAACGTCGGTATTACTCATTTTCTTGAAACTGCCGCCGGCTTCCTTATGGAAAAAGAAATTAATTACATTGGCAAAACTCTTGAAAATCCGCAACGCCCGTTTGTCGGAATTATCGGCGGCGCGAAAGTTTCTGATAAAATCGGCGTTATCTCCAATATGATTGATAAAGTTGACACAATCATTATCGGCGGCGGTATGGCTCATACTTTCGACAAGGCTAAAGGCTACGAAGTCGGCACTTCACTTTTGGAAGCTGACAAAATCGAACTTGCAAAATCTTTGTTGGAAAAAGCCGAAAAGAAAGGCGTCAAAGTTGTACTGCCTGTAGATATTGTTGTTGCCAATAAATTTGCGGCTGACGCCGAATATAAAACTGTTCCCGTTGATCAATGTCCGGCAGACTGGATGGGACTTGACAGCGGCGAAAAAACTTCTGAAGAATACGTTAAAGCACTCGAAGGCGCAAAAACCATTATCTGGAATGGACCAATGGGCGTTTTTGAATTTGATAACTTTGCAAAAGGAACTCTCGCAGTTGCTAAGGCTGTTGCTGACGCTACAGAAAAAGGCGCAATTTCAATCGTAGGCGGCGGCGATTCAATCGCAGCATTAAAGAAAACCGGTCTTGACAAGAAAATTTCTCACATTTCAACCGGCGGCGGCGCAACTCTTGAATACCTCGAAGGCAAAGTATTGCCCGGTATCGACGCAATTGACGGCGTAGGACGCACTCCGATTATTGCCGGCAACTGGAAAATGAACAACACCATTAAAGAAGGCGTTGCACTTGTTGAAGAATTAATTCCGCTCGTTGCAAATGCAAATTGCCGCGTTGTTGTTGCTCCTACCGCTACCGCGCTTGACGCTGTTGCAAAGGCAGTTAAAGGCACAAATATTCACGTTGCCGCACAAAATGTACACTGGGAAGCAAAAGGCGCGTACACCGGCGAAATTTCAACCGGTATGCTCAATGAAATTGGCGCAGATTATGTAATTCTCGGACACAGCGAACGCCGCGACTATTTCGGCGAAACTGATGAAGGCGTAAACAAACGCGCAAAGGCTGCTTTCAACGCTGCTATTACTCCTATTATCTGCTGCGGTGAATCCTTGGAAATTCGTGAATCCGGCAAATATATTGAACATGTTGTCAATCAAATTAACGCCGCTCTCGAAGGTTTCAAAGCTAACGAAGTTAAAAAATTGGTTATCGCTTACGAACCTATTTGGGCTATCGGTACAGGCAAAACTGCTACATTTGAACAGGCTGAAGAAGTTTGCAAGGCTATTCGTGAAGCTGTTGCAAAGAAATTCGACCAAGAAGCGGCTGATGCAATTCGTATCCAATACGGCGGCAGTGTTAAACCCGCAACAATTAAAGACCTTATGAAACAACCGAACGTTGACGGCGCACTTGTCGGCGGCGCATCCTTAAAAGCTCCTGACTTTGCGGCGATTGTTAATTTTTAAGTTTTAAATATTTTTTAGGTTAGGTAAATTTGAGCCGCCTCTGTTAGTCTTGACATTGGCGGCTTTTACTTAATACACAAAGGAGACTTGACAATGGCAACAATTAAACACGCGCCAATTTGCTTGGTAATTATGGACGGCTGGGGAATTGGCGACCCGATGGATAAGTATAACGCAATTCAAGTTGGAAATACTCCCGTTCTTGATGAACTTGCCAAAAAATATCCCAACGCACAACTTCAAGCATCCGGCGAATACGTTGGACTTCCCGACGGGCAAATGGGCAATTCTGAAGTTGGACATATGAACATTGGCGCAGGGCGCGTTATTTATCAACCGCTTACCAAAATTACTAAAGCTATTCGTGACGGCGATTTCTTCAAAAATCCTGTCTACATCAAATGCCTTGACGATGCCGTCGCAAATGACAAGCCACTGCACGATCTGGGGCTGATTTCCACCGGCGGTGTACACAGCCATCTTAAGCATGTGTTCGGTATGCTGGATATGGCAAAACAGCGCGGTGTGAAGCAGGTTTACGTCCATTGTTTTCTCGACGGGCGTGATGTGCCGCCCACCAGCGGTGCAGGCTTTGTCAAGCAGTTGCATGAGAAGTGCAACGAAGTCGGCAATGCCAAAATCGCCACCATTCAGGGCCGTTTCTGGGGTATGGACCGTGACAAGCGCTGGGATCGCGTGGAAAAAGGCTATAACTGCATTGTCTGCGGCGAAGGCAACCACGATGACGACCCTGTGCATGCGGTAGAAACCAGCTACCAGACGTGGGATGAAGCCGGCGAAAAATATCTTACCGATGAGTTTATGCTCCCCACCGTCATCGCGCCGGAAGGCGTGATCAACCGGGGCGACAGTGTTGTCTTCATGAATTTTCGTCCGGACCGCGCCCGTGAAATGACGTGGGCTCTTAATTTGCCCGAGTTTGACGGGTTTGAGCGGAAAAAGAAGGTCTATCCTCTCAGCTATGTCTGCACGGCACAATATCATGAAAACCTCACCCTCCCC
>CALDHY010000074.1 GCA_937901445.1 uncultured Selenomonadales bacterium | reverse complement strand
AGTGGAGAGGACGCCCGCCGCACTCCGTTTTTACTTGTGACTTTAAGTCTAGATAACGTAGTGAAACGCGGCTTGAAATTGGATTTATTTTTTGTTCGACGCGAAAAACGCAGGCGGGCGAAAAGAATTTCTTTGATACTTTCTTGTTTCGATTGACAAGAAAGTATATTTAAAATAAAAAATTTTATAAAAAGAAAGTACATTTAAGATAAAAAAGATTTATAAAAAGAAAGGAGCGTATCAAAATGAATGAATCAAACACCCTTAACGGCGCAATAATCGCAACGGGCGGCGATGACGACGTAATAAACAACAAAGGCTCATACGTTTCAATAAACGCGGGCGCGGGCAATGATTCAATCTACATTTCATATTCAAACGTTTTGAAAAATACTGTAATTGGCGGCACCGGCGACGATTCAATAACCTTGAATTACTACACGGCGGGCAACCATTTAATAAAATACGCCAAAGGCGACGGCAACGATATTATTTACAACTACCGCGAAGACGATACAATTTCTATAGGCGGCGCACAATATAAAACCGCCACAGTTAATTCAGACGTCATCATTCACATCATAGGCAGCGGCTACATTACACTTGTTGGCGCGGCTGATACTCCAATAAATATTTTGGGCGAAAGTGTCACGCCCAACACCGCCTCAAGCGTTTCTGTTGACGGCACAAGCGGCGATGATTATATTGAAAATACAGGTAACAACGTAACAATCAACGGCGCGGGCGGCAACGATTCAATCATTAACAGCGGCAATAATCCGACCGTTACAAGTATTTCTTACGGAAAAAATGCAAAAATCAGCGGCGGCGCAGGTAATGACATAATCACCAACAGCGGCGCAAATGCCGAAATTACCGGCGATACAGGCGACGATACCATTTCAAATTCAAATTACGGCGCGGGCTCCACTGTTCAAGGCGGCGGCGGTTCTGATTCTATTTTCAACAATGCAACGGCTGTAATTTACGGCGGCACCGGCAAAGATACGCTTACTAATTCCAATTTAGGCGAAAGTGCAAGCTTATTCGGTGATGACGGCGACGATTATATTACAAGTAACAACGCCCCGAATGTACTTTTGGACGGCGGCGGCGGCGCAGATTATATTTACAGCGGCGGCAATGTCAAGGGCGTTACACTTATTGGAGGCACGGGCAACGATACGCTTGTTGGTCATACCGGCAACAATCACGGCTTAATTTTTGAATACAATGCAGGCGACGGCAACGATTTAATTTTAAATTATACTGCCGCCGATACAATAGTTTTTGATGATTCTGTAATTTACACCCGCGACACTGTAGATTCAGACGTAATTTTAAACATCAACGACAAAAACACAATCACAATCAGCGGCGCGGCAACTAAAACTATAAACATTCACGGCGGGCACGTCGGAAGTTACAAAGTCAATATAAATAATTCAACAAAAAATACTTTGCTTACAGGTTCCGCCGAAAATGACACTTTCAGAAATACCGCCGTAAACGTTACTGTTGACGCCCTCGAAGGCGACGATTCAATTTCTAACACCGCAAGCAATGTTTCAATCAGCGCGGGCGAAGGCGCAGATACTGTTAATTTAAGCGGCGTTGCGGGAAATATGACGGTTAAAGGCGGCAAGGGCGCAGATATTATTGAAAACGCCTCAAGCGTTCACAGCGGGCGCGTCTACCAATATTCTTTAAATGACGGCAACGACACTATCACTAACGCAAATTTAAATGACACTCTGCAACTTACAGCCGGTTACTTCACGATTAAAAAGACTGCAGAAGATTTTCTTGTTTACAGTTACGGCTCCTCTTATACTGTTGTTGACGAAAATTACAGCGGCGATGTTATCACCTTCAAAAATACAAAGTACGTTAATGTTATTTCGCCCAATCAAACCTACAGCGCGCCCGTTGCAACCGGCGGCAATGACACTATCAGCAATTCTTTAAGCAACGAAAATATCAACGCGCTTGCAGGAAATGACAGCATTTATAACGAGGGAAATTATGTAACAATCGAAGGCGGCAAGGGCAACGATACCATTTCTGATTTTTTCAGTGAACATATTTCAATTAGCGGCGGAGACGGCAACGACTCAATTTATTTAAATCATACAAATTATTTGACGGTGGACGGCGGCGCGGGCGCAGATAAAATCAGCGGAATTTTTAATTACGGCAAAATTGAAGGCGGCAGCGGCAACGATTCTGTCAAGTTCAACGGCAACAACAATACCTTAAGCGGCGGCGCAGGCAATGATACGGTTTCACTCGGCGGCGATGCTTATTTGACGCAATATAATTATTCAGGCGGCAACGATATTATTTTCGGTTTTAAATCTGATGACACTTTGAAAATCAGCGGCAAAACTTCAATCAGCGGCGACGATATTATTTTTACTGTAGGAAAAAATTTTGTTACGCTCGTTGGAATGGCGGGCGAAACTTTTTATTTGAACGGTAAACAAACAATTATTGGCGGAAATACTTTACCTGCAGGACTTTCTACAAGCGGCGCAGTTTTAACCGCGTCAAGTGAATTTACAGGCGATGAAATTAATCTTGCTAATTTTGATTCTTCAATAACAACCGTAAACGCGGCGGGCGTCAAACAAAATCTGAAACTTACAGGCACTTCAACAAATAACGCACTGCGCGGCGGCTACGGCAACGATACAATAAACGGCGGCAAAGGCTCCAACACTTTAACCGGCGCGGGCGGCGCAGATATTTTTATTTATGCAAAAAATGAAACGTACATTACAGACTACAGCGCAGGCGTTGACAAAATTAAACTCGAAAAAGCCACAATTCAAAGTTCAAGCATTTCAGGTAATGACGTTGTATTAAAATTTAAATCAGGCGAAAATTTGACTGTTGCAGACGCCAAAAATAAAGAAATTACCGTGATTGATTCAAGTGGCAAAGAAACCGCGCAGATTTACGGGCGTTACAGCTATAATTCTTCAATGAATACAATCACTCTCAACGCAGATTTCAGCGGTACACTTTCAGCCGCCGAATACGATTCAAAAGTTAAAACTGTCAACGCTGCGAAAGTTACAACTTCAGCTGTAATTAACGGCAACGCCAACGCCAATACAATTAGCGGCAGTTCAAACGCAGATATAATTTTTGGCGGCGCGGGCGCAGATTCACTTATTGGAGGCAACGGCGATGATAAACTTTTTGGAGATGCGGGCAACGATATACTTTGGGGCGGCAGCGGCAACGACACTTTGACAGGCGGCGCAGGCAAGGATACTTTTATTTACAGCGCAGGTAATGACGTTATCGCAGATTTTACAAGCGAAGATAAAATTTCTTTGAAAGGCGGCGCAGTTTCAGATTCTTCATTGAACGGCTCGGATATAATTTTTAAAATTGGCAGCGGCAGGTTGACTGTCAAAAACGCAAAAGACACTGAAATTACAATCGACAAAAATATTTACTGTAATAATCTTGTCTACGATTCAAAAAAGACAACTGCAACGGTCGGCGCGTCATTTACCGGAACTTTAACCGCGTCAAATTATTCTTCGACTGTCAAAGATATTGACGCCTCCAATTCTTCAAATAATCTTACAATCAGCGGCACGGCAAAGGCAAATATTATCACGGGCGGCGCAGGCAATGACAGTTTGAACGGCGGCGCGGGCAACGATAAACTTTTTGGCGGTGCAGGTAATGATACGCTGTACGGCGGCAAGGGCAACGACACTTTGACAGGTGGAGACGGCAACGATACTTTTGTTTACAGCGGCGGAAATGACGTTATCGCAGATTTTACAAAGAATGATAACATTGTACTTGAAAGCGGCGCGGTAAGTTCAGCCGCGTTGAAAAGTTCGGATATGGTTTTTACTGTCGGCAGAAATTCTCTTACCGTCAAAGACGCCAAAAATCTTGATATAAAAATTGGCGATAAAATTTACAACGGCGAATTAATTTACAATCTGAATAAAACTGCCGTAACGCTTGCCTCAAGTTTCAAGGGCAGTTTAACGGCGGCTTCGACTTTGAAAGAAATTGACGCTTCAGCCGTTACAAGAAAAATTGTTATCGACGGCAACGCTCAAGATAATTCTGTAAGCGGCGGCACGGGCAATGACACTTTGAACGGCGGCGCGGGTGCAGATTATATTGTTGGAAATGCAGGCAACGATTTTATTACCGGCGGCGACGGCAACGATACAATTTTTGGCGGCAAGGGCAATGATACTTTAACCGGCGGCAAAGGCGCAGATATTTTTGTTTACGCGGCAGGTAAAGACGTTATAACCGACTACACGGCAGGACAAGATAAAATTGTTTTTGAAGGCAAAGTTAGCAAGGTCAGCTATAAAAACGGCGACGCAATTTTTACGACAAGCGGCGGCACTTTGACGGTTAAAGACGGCGACGGCAAACGAATTACAGTTACTGATTCAAGCGGCAACACTTCAGTTTATTCAAAGACTTTAAACCTTTTCGAGGATAATAATTTTATTTTGGATGAAAATAATTTAGATACAATTACTGAAAATAAATTCACCGTTACGCAAATTCAAGATACAAAGATTGATAAATTTGAACAACTGGAATTGACATTTGCTAAGGATTAGTGGAGAGGACGCCCGCCGCACTCCGTTTTTACTTGTGACTTTAAGTCTAGATA
>CALDHY010000073.1 GCA_937901445.1 uncultured Selenomonadales bacterium | reverse complement strand
AAGAACACCAAAAACGCCTTAACCACCCCTTAGCGGGGCTCTCACGCGCTCACAGGGGCATTTCCGCGCTCTTCTCCAAAACTTTCCGCCAATAAAAAAAGCCGCTCTATCGCGGGTATTTTTCGAGGAATTCCTTCAGCGTCCAGCCGATGGATTTTAGTGCGGATTCAACGTACGGCTTAGTGCTTGAGCTACTCAACCAGTCAAAAATCAATTCTCGTTGGGATTCCGGTATTGGCATTTTGGCGCGTGCAACCTGTGTTGACTCAAAAACGGCAGCTTTTTTCGCTTGATTTTCGGCGATGATTTCACGCGACTTTTGCGACTTAGTTTGCGACTTAGAAGAGGCAGTTTCCTTTTTCTGGGGCAGTGCAGCCACCTTGCGCGGCGTCTCAACTTGCCAGCCTTTCAGTATCGCCGAATACAAAAAGCCGATTTCATTTTCAACCGGAGTGCGCCCCCGCGCCTTTTGCTTTGCCAAAACTTGCTGTGCGTGCGTAATTCGTTTCAAGCAGTCAGCCGTTCCTTCGCAATGTGCAAAAATTTCTTGCGCAGTGTCAAGGCTGAAGCCAAGTTCCAACAATTTCGCTATCGCCGGTTCAGTTGATGCGGCGTATCGCTTATCCTCAAGCGGCATTACCGACATGTCCAATTCCAATTCGACGCCGACTACCTTCCCGCCTTGCTTTATCGTGCGGTAGCTCATTTCGTACAGCGTTTTCGAGTTTATTTCCGCTATCGGGTCGTCAAGAATTTTTTTGCGGAAATTATCGAGTCTGTCTTCGTATGTACCCGACGGTACATTCAGTGCAAATCGCAATTCGTCAATCGTCATTTCGCGTTTTATCTTGCGGAAAATCTTGAATTTGTCGATGTTTTGGTACTGCAGGAGCAATTCCACAAGCCTCGTGGCGTAAGTTGAAGTCAACTGAAAAATCTGCTCCACGTCAAGCTTTGTGTAGCCTTTGCAGTTGAACAAGTCCAGCAAATACGGGCGCATCAGCTCATCAAACTGCAGGTACAATCCCTCGTTCGGCTTGTATTCGAGCTTTTGGAAAAGGTGCATCAGCACAAATCCGCCGTCTTCCTTGTTCAGCTCCACTATCGTGTCAAAAATTTTTTCGCACCTTTCCTTGAGTTCGTGCAAGTAAGCGGTGTTGCCGCCCAAAAGTTCAGTTAATTTCGCCGTCGGGATAAAAAGCATTGGAAATTTTTCGTTGAAAAACTTGTCGTTCTGCGAAAAATGCGGATTTATGCCGCGCAATCCCAGCAAAAATATTCGCATTCCCAGCGCGTCAAATTCTTTTCGAGCGTTTATCAGCGGGTTGCTTTGGTACACGTCATTTCGCAATATCGGCGGCTTCGGTCTTTCCATTCGGTATCTGCCCATAAATTTCACCTCCAAAATTTGGTGTTTTTCAAGGCAAAATCGAATTTTTTTTTCCAGCCAATTTTGCCTGAAAAGTTCCTGATGACGCTCAGTATAAAATTTCCTACTGATTTTGTCAAGGCGTAGTCCAATTTTGGGGGTCTGGGATAAAAAAGGTAGGTTTCTGAAAACGTTTTCAGATAAAAAAGGTAGGGAACAGGATAAAAAAGGTAGGGAAGCGATGCCGATTCTGCGCGTTCCAATGCGGGTTCGCGCGAGGGTAAAACAATAGGAAAATAAATGTTTAAAACAATACGCCTTCAGATTTTTTTCAGAAAACTTCGTAAACCCGCACCGTCGCTTGTTTTTTTAAGATTTCCACCCCGGATTTTCCAAATTTTTTCCAGAATAATTTCATTTTGAGGTAACTTTCCAAAAAAAATTTGATAAAAAAACCTCTGCCAACAGAAATTTTATACAAATTTTTGTGAAAGTAATAGTAATAACAATTTCCAATCTTAACCCCCAGATTAAGCATTACAAAAAATCAAACTAAACCGGTAAAATTTTTCTTATTAAAATATAACAATTAGGTATACAAAAACTTTAACAGGTTCGGGTTACTACAATCCTTAGATCCACATTCTTTCTTTCTCAATATTAATCCGTACTCCAAATTACTTCCGCGGCGGCGGGCGGTATGGGCAGGCGCGGCGCGACCGCTTTGCCAATGGTTTTGCCGCCGGCGGTCGCAGGATTTTTTCTGATTTTATTTTTTGGCAAGCGACGGTTACCTCGGCGGTTGTAGTTTCATTGCCGCTGATGTACCGAACAACGCGCGGAGCGTTTGAACAACCGAATAAAAATATAACAGACGGTGATGTTTTTGTTTGCGAATACTGAATTACTCAAACTTTTAAGGTTTAACGTTTTGTTTTTATGAATCAAGCTAAATCCCCGCACGCCGATATTTTTTTTCGCGCACTCAATGTAATGAACTTTTTAGTATAAAAATGTGAACTATACCTTGACAAAAGTAAAACGGGGGGGGGTATAATAGTTTTTGTATAGAAGAGTTGCCGTGTTAAGGATTGGTTTTTAAATTTTTGGGGGTGATAATTTTGTTCAAAAAAATTTTATCAACGGCGGTTGCGTTTTGCTGTATTTCATTTGGCAATGTTGCGGCGCAAGAAGTAACCGTGGTTGGAATGGGGGCGGATAAAAATGAGGCTCTGCGCGACGCCTCAAGACTGGCGGTTGAACAAGTTGTAGGTACTTACATTGATTCACGGACGCTTATGCAAGATTTAAAGATTCAGCTGGACGAAGTTTTCAAAAAATCCAACGGCTATATCAAAAATATTCAGATTCTTGCTGAAGAAAAAATTAGCGATTCTTTGTACCGAGTTCAAGCCAAAATTGACGTTGACACGACGCCTGACGGCAAACTGATTGATGAAATTACAATGCTGATGCAACTCAACGATCCGCGCATTGCGGTATTGGTTTTTGATATTTCAGACGGTAAAACTGCGCGCTATGAAATTGCTGAAGGTTTCCTCAATGAAAAACTCATCGGTATGAATTTTTCGCACATTTTAAACAGCTCAATGGTTGCCGCCTTGAATGACGCTAAGTTCTTGAATCATTTAGCCAATAACGGTACTTTTCAAGGTCGCAACGATAACGCCGCTGATTATTTGGTACTCGGCAAGTGCAAAAATCTTAAGAATCCGGTTTTAGTTCCAACTTATGATGGTATGAAAGAAACCAATCTTAAGAATTTCAAATCTACCTTGAAAGTTGAGGTTCTCAAGTACGATACCGGCGAAATTGTCGGCACTTTTATTGCGGACGGTTCAGCCGTCGGAATTACTGAAGAACGCGCCAAAGATGAAAGTTTACGTAATGTTTCTGCCGCCGCCGCTGAAAAATTGGCTGAAACTTTTAAAAAATTCAGTGCAAAAGCTACGCAGAGCATTAACTTTACAATCACGGCTACAAACAATTCAAAACTTCAGCAAATTATTAATGACTTGCGCTCGCTCGGTATTGTTGACAGCGTTTATATTCGTGAACAAAAAGAAACATCGGCGGTACTTTCGGTGGAGTCTTCACAAAAACCAAATACCATTGTTACGGCTTTAAGAGGGCGTACCAAATTAAAAATTAATGTTGAAGAAATTACCAACAGTGCTTGCAAGTTAAAAGTTATGTAAAGGAGTATTTACCATGAAAAAATTTTTAATCCCGTTGTTGCTGGTGTTGTGTACGATTTTTTCTGCAACTTCAGTACAAGCTTATCCAACGTTAAATGACAAACCAAATGTTGCAGTTATGAAAATTAAAAATAAGGTGGCACTCTCAAAAGAAATAAATGAAATACTCGCTCAAAATGGGAATATTGGCGATACTTCAAGAGTGTCAGAATTTCTTATTAAATCATTAGAAAAAACTCACAGATTTATCCTTGTTGAACGTGAGGATTCACTTCAAATTGCAAATGAACATACTTACACTCAAAGCGGAATGGTAGATACTTCAGACGCTCCGCAAACAGGCAAACAGAAAGCGGCTCATTACTTGATATTGGGAAGTCTTACACAGCTTAGTGCAAAAGAGAGCGGTGGAACCTTGAAAGGAGAGGGACCTATAAAAATTTCCGGTAATGTAGGCGTTTCAAAATTTACAGTTGTAGCAGATGTTATTTTCAGATTCGTCAATGTTGAAACCGGAGAAATTGTTCTTTCTGTTGACGGACGCGGATCATCCGCAATATACAACGCAAAATTAAAGATTGACGCAAAAGAGCAGGAAGTTTACGAAGCTGACAATTCAGATTCGAGTGATAATCCAACTCCTCAAGAAGATACTTCGGTAAGTTTAGCCACATACGAAGTTGAAATCGGCGGTAAAAAAGTTCGTGTTGACCAAGTTGAAAATGCAATAAAGAAAGCTATTTCAGATGCAATTAAAAATAAAAAATATGGTCTTTTGGCAGAGTTAGACGGTACAGCAGAGGGGGAAAGATTTTAATTATGAAAAAGTTATTTTTAACGGCGGCATTGCTTTTCGGTATTTTGAATTTCGGCGCGGCGAACGCTGAACAACCGGCGGCTGAAAAGTACCGTGAAATTTTTCAATCCGGCAATTTCTATCTTGAGTTCAAAGACAAATGGGGCGAGCGTATCTTGACGGCTGAAAATGGCGTTCGTAAGGAGCGAATGAGTTACAAATATGAGCGCGGCAATATGGTTTGGCTGAATCCGCTCGGCGCAATTTTTGGCGGCAAAGAAAACAAAAATCCGGAAATTATGTACAAGGACGGAATATATTTTCAGTTCATCGGCAAAAATCAAGCCAATTACTGCGCCGCAAAAGACATTAATTCTGAAAGTATAAATCCGCGCAGCGGCTGGGATAAAATCCCGCAAAAATTGGCACTGCCGGACGAATTGGCGGTTTTTCTCTGGGATGACGCTCCTTTCAAATTAAAAAATTCAAAAATACCCGCGCCGACTTTTCAAGAAAGTTACAAAAAAATTTTTAAAGTAAATGGCAAAGATATTGAGTGCGAGTGCGATTTGTACGCTTGTGAACTCAACGGCGCGAAAAATTCCGGCGTGCTTTATTACGAATTGGCTTACGCTGAAGGCGAACTTGTACGCGCCAAAAGATATATCAGCAGGAACGGCAACGAATACGATTTGAACGTTTTGGAAATAGTCAAGATTCAATCTGAAACGCCGGAAGGCACTTTCAGCGTTGATGAAAAAAATATTCAATGCTACGCGCCGAGAATGGGCGATATGGCTGACCTTTTGGAACAATCACAATCTGCCGGCACTATGCAAGAAATTTTAAATAAGGGGGAATAAACGCTATGAAAAAATTTTTAATTTTGGCACTGCTGATTTTTGCGGTGTCATTTCACGTTGAGGCGTCGCGCCTTGATTCATACCGTGAAATTTTGTTGAGCAACTCCTACACCATAAAATATACAAACGTCACGCCCGCGCCGCGCGTAACCAACAAAGACCGCGTCGAACTTTACGGCAAGAGCGGGCTTGCGGCTGAAGAAAATGATTTTCTTACCAATAAGCCGAAAAGCGGCGTTATTACAGCTGACGGGCAAAACAAATATGAAGAAATTGGCGGCAAGGTTGACGGCAAAGAGCTTTATATGTGCCGCCTCTCAAAAAACGGCGAAGATTTTTTCTTTACCAAATATAAAAACAAAGAAAGCGAAAGAAAATGGAAATACGTCGGCACGCGCAGAAACAGAGTTGTTGCCAATGACAAAAATTACATTGCCGAAATTTTGGACAATGAAAGTTACGGCGATGCTGATATGTCACGTTTGATTAACGCCATTCTGCCCAATTCAAATAAAAATTCTCAACAGGCTGAATATAAATTCATCGCGCAGGGTGAACTTCCCGACGGCAATTTTTATGAAGATTATCGCGCAGATTTAGGCGGCGGCAACGTTGAAATTGTCCGTTATTACTTTGAAGGCGATAAACTTTTTAAAATCGCCTCCGCGTCTTTGGATAAAACGCCCGCCGGTACAGAATATGTAAGGCACTACATCATACAAATTGCCGAGTTTTCGCCCGCGCCTGAAGAAAGTTTATTGCAACTTCCAAAAGGCGTTAAAGATGAAACCAAGCGCAAAAAATCTAAGGAGGCTTGAAATTATGAAAAAATTTTTGGCGGCTTTGTTGGCGGGAATTTTTTTAACGATTCCCAATTTTGCCAATGCCGAAACGGACGATAAACCAACTTGCGTACTTATGAAATTTACAAATGATACTCGCTATATGAAATTAACAAAAGATACCGGCGACGAGGAATATCCGGCGGCAACGCTTTCTGATTTGGTTTTGGAAAAACTCGTAAACACTCACAGATTTAATTTCAATGAAAAAGAAAATGAAAAGCCCAAATATGTACTCGCGGATTTGGAAGTACAAATTTACAACGAAAAAATTTTGGAGCGCAAAATTTTTAATGACGCCTTACAAAGTAACGATTACAACGATTTTTTTGAAGGCGCAAATTTTGCCGAAAACCGCGCGCAAACAATCGCAACCGCGCGCGTCGGACAAATTATCGACCCTGACATTACGCGCGGAATTGGCAAGGATAATAACGCCAAATATTTGATTCACGGCACAATTATAAATATTGGCACGGGTAATTGGCTTAGTGAAGATTTAGATTTTATTTCCGGCGCGGTAAGCAGTTTGGCGCAAATGGCAAGTTCGCAAGCCGGCGGACTTCTTGGAAACGGGCTCGGCGTGTTAAGTTATGTTGGAAATGTTTCTGTAACAATGCACGGTATAGGCGTTCAATGTGATTTGCGCGTGATAGAAGCTGAAACCGGCGAAATTATTTGGAGCAAACGAGTTACCGGCGTAGGTCAAAGCAGGCTTATCAACACCGGATTTTTCCGTTTCGGGCATTCAAATATGAGTAATGCTTTATATGATAAGGCAATGGAAAAAGCCGCAGATAAAATTGTAGCCGCGCTTATTGCAGATTTGGATTCCAAAGTTTTGGAATTGAAATGAGTGATTGAAATGTTGAGAAAAATTTGTTTGATAATTTTTTTGGTTACGGTTGCGTTTTCAAATTTTGTTGCGGCGGCGGATAAGCCTAAAGTTGCGGTTATGGACTTGGGCGAATTTAGCGGCGCGTACGCAACCGAAGTGAATACTGCAAACGTTGGAGCAATGGTTGTTGATTATATTTTGGAAGCTTTAACTGAAGATGGACGCTTTATGGTCATAGACAGAGAACTTTATGAAAAACAACTTAACGAAAAAAATTTACAAAAAGCGGGGCTTATTTCGCCGAGCCGCGCGCGTGAAATTGCAAAAATTTTGGGCGTGGATTATCTGATTTACGGCAATTTCAGCAGTCTTACCGGCAAGGACGGAATTTTGGAAGTTCTGAAATACGGCAGCGGCGGCAGGTTGTACGAAATTAAGGCAAAGATAACAATTCGTATAGGGCACGTTCAAAACGACAAAAAAGAAATGCCGGTTATTGCTATGGCTAAAGGCGTGGGAATTTCTAAGAGTTCACAAGTCAAGGTCGGCACCAATACAATTTCCATAACGGTCGGCACGGCGAAAATTCCTCAAGAAAGTGTTCATAACGCCGCACAAAAAGCCGCCTATGATGCCGTTGCAAAATTGCTCAAGAATTTGCCGGAAAACTTTTTTAATTAATCTTAGGGAGGCTTGCAAAAATGATGGTGTTAAAAAATTTGTTGGCGGTAATGTTTTTGACGTTTTTAATTTGCGCGCCGAATGTTGAAGCGGCAGATAAGCCCAGAGTTATGTTTATGGACTTGGGAACTCATTCTTTTTCTATCAGTCAACAGCTGGCGTCTGATTATCTTGTTGAATCTTTGGTTACCGGCGGTAATTTTATTGTAACGGATTTTGAAACGTTGAAAGAAACAATTCATGCTCAAAGACGCAATTCGGAGGAAAGTTATTTAAGTGCTGCAAGAAAAATAGCCGAGCAGTTCAATATTGATTATCTGATTTACGGCAATTTTGACAGAGCTGACAACGATAATTTTATGCTTGAAACTAAATTTGAAAAGCAAAAATTTCAATCTATTCAAGCCGTGCTGATTGTTCGTATGATGAACGTTAAAACCGGTGAAATTGTTGCGGTTGTTAAAGGCGAAGGCGTTTCCAAGCGTTCTGAACTTGACGCTGAAGATTTAAAAACTTTAGACAACAATAAAGTTCCAATGAACAGCGTTCACAATGCAATAAGAAAAGCCGCCTTTGATGCGGTTGATAAGTTGATTAAAAATTTTCCTGAATCTTAAAGGAGGCTTGCAAAAATGATGGTGTTAAAAAATTTGTTGGCGGTAATGTTTTTGACGTTTTTAATTTGTACTCCGGCAGAGGCAAAAATTGTAAATGATAAATTGCCGCTCTTAACTTTCGCAGAAACTGAAGTTGCCGTTTACGATTCGCCGAACGGCACAAAGAAGGGCACGATACCGGCTGAAAAAAGTTTGGTACTCGTGAAACAAATTCAATTTGACGGCTGGGCTTACGGCAGTTACAAGCCTTCCAATTCAAAAAAGCGCGTTTACCGTTGGTTCAAAATGACTGAACTTCAAGGCTACGCAGATTTTGAAAATGAAACCGACCAATTAACAAGCGATACAAATGTTTATCGGACGCGCACTTCAAATTCATTCAACGGAAATGCTCCGTGCGATGAAGATGTTATCGTTGTTGCCAAACGCGGCTCCAAAACAAAAATTCTTTTCAAAGCGGACGGCGAGTATTACCGAATGGGCTGGGTTGATAACTACAGATTAAAGAAAAATTCCGGCAATTCAGATGATGGAAATCCGGATGGCGAAAATCCGGAGGACGGCGATTCAGATGACGGCAACTTAGATGAAGGCGATGAATCAGATGAAGAACAACCCGCAGGCACTATTGCAGTCATTCCAACTCTTTCATGATAATTAAGACTCGCGCAGGAGTGATAAAAAATGAAACTGTGGCAAAAATTTTCAGCGATATTTTTTATTGGCGCAATGACAATTTTTTTACCGTCTGTTAATGCTTACACCGAAATGGGCAGCGGTGAAACTCCGCCAAGTGAAACTATCAAGCCGCCGGCAAGTGGAAATAACAAAATTCCTCCAATTAATGACGGTGCTAAAGATAAAAATCCCGGCGATAAAAAAAATCCCGACGACAATAAAGCACCCGACGAAAATAAAAATCCCACTGAACCGCCAAAAAACATTCAAACTGTACCGAGCGAAAATTTACCGGAAGAAGAATCTGATTTTGAAAGTCCGATTGATAGCGGCGTACTCGGCGATATTAACAACGACGGCGAACTCAACGCCGTTGATTTGGTTGTTTTGCAAAAATATCTGAAGGGTGACGCTTTTGAGATTAACGAAACAGCGGCTGACATAAACGGTGACGGTACTATTTCAAAATTCGACGTTTTCGCTTTGTTGAATTTGATAAAAGCTGAAAAGAAAGGCACCGGCGACGTAAATAACGACGGCAAAGTTGATATTTATGATGTTCACGCCTTGACAGAATATCTTGCCAATCCAAGTACCAAGATTAATATCAGTAATGCTGATTTAACCGGTGACGGCAGAATCGGCACTGATGATTTAAAAATTTTAAAAGCCGTTATTTCTGAATTACAGCAGTAATTTTTTGATAACTTGAAAGGGGTGGTGCTTATGCTTGTATTAATTTTTTGCCGGTTAAATTTTTGTTTTTATGAAGGCGAGGTAAAAAAAATGTGTAACGTAAAAAATTTTTTTGCGGCAATGTTATTGGTGTTTGCCGTAACGATTTTAGGAAATGCGGAGGCGGCGATTGTAACTGATAAATTGCCGCTCCAATGTTACGTGGATCACAAAGTTACAAGCTACGACACGGGGAGCGGGCAACCCGTCGGCTGGATAGATCCTGAAGTTGACTTGGTAAGAATAACCGTGATTGACGGCAATACCGGCGTAGCGATGGGAACACATCCCGGCAGAAACGGAACGGTTGAGCGTTTATTCTGGGCGCGTGACGTTTTTGCTGATACCAATTATTCAAACAGAAATGCACACGTCAGCGGTTATCACGAAGTTTACCGTACGCAAAATTCCGGTGCAACTATTGGCAGCGTTAGAGATGAAGACGTTACAGTAGTTGCAGACAACGGCAACCGTGCGCAAATTATTTACCGCTTAGACAACGGCACCGGTTACAAAATGGGCTGGGTTTCAAGTTCGATTGTATATGGCGGTGTCAATCCAAATCCTCAACCTCAAACTAAAGATTTTCCTTCTTCGATTTATTTAACACAAGTTGGAAATAGTACCTGCACTCTTGTTTCAGCCGCCATGATGCTTCGTGCGAAGGCTTATTTGAATGGAAATAACTCGTGGAATTCAATAACTGAAAATTCGCTTAGAAGTACAGCTTGGATTGAACATCAAGGACTTAGGCACGAATTTTCATATCAAAATATGCGCGTCAGTCACGTTTCAGTTTCCGGAATCTCGGTATCTAATTTAAAAAATTTATTGAATCAACATCCGGAAGGAATAGTAATTCATTGTAGTAGTTTACCACACGCAGTTTGGGTGATCAGCTATAGCGGAGATACATTCTATTGTTCAGATCCACTCAGAAACTATTCCGGCGACAAGCGCGCTCTAGATAATTCATATCTTGGAAGACGTTTTGGGAGTCAATCAAATATTCTTAATCGTGTGACAGCGTACTGGTATATCCCGTGAAAAAATAGAATATGAATAATTTTTGTCTTGAAAATTTGTGAGATGTGATGCCTATGGCGTAAAAATTTTTTCCAATTTAATTTAAATTTTTGTGAAGGCGAGGTAAAAAAAATGTGTAACGTGAAAAATTTTTTTGCGGCAATGTTATTGGTATTTGCCGTAACGATTTTAGGAAATGCGGAGGCGGCGATTGTAACTGATAAATTGCCGCTCCAATGTTACGTGGATCACAAAGTTACAAGCTACGACACGGGGAGCGGGCAACCCGTCGGCTGGATAGATCCTGAAGTTGACTTGGTAAGAATAACCGTGATTGACGGCAATACCGGCGTAGCGATGGGAACACATCCCGGCAGAAACGGAACGGTTGAGCGTTTATTCTGGGCGCGTGACGTTTTTGCTGATACCAATTATTCAAACAGAAATGCACACGTCAGCGGTTATCACGAAGTTTACCGTACGCAAAATTCCGGTGCAACTATTGGCAGCGTTAGAGATGAAGACGTTACAGTAGTAGCAGATAACGGCAACCGTGCGCAGATTATTTATCGCTTAGATAACGGCACAGGTTACAAAATGGGCTGGGTTCCTAGTTCCATTGTTCAGAGCAACGGCGGAGCAAATTTTCAGCTGTCAAACTATAACTTGACGTGCCCTTCAGAACGTCAACTTAGATTCACCGGCAGACTTTGGAACGCAAATAATAATTCTGAAATTACAGGCGTTCACGTTTACATTGGCGGCGGCGTTGGTGCAGGCGGCGAATTTATCGGCGAATTTAGAGCTGATAGAGATAACCACTATTTTGACCATACTATGAGTGTTCCCTCAAACAGGAGCGGAAGTCAGCTTATTGTTATTTACGCGGTTAATGGTATCGACGCAAAAGAATTAGACCGCAGAAATATAAATGTTTCCGGTTCATCCAGTTCATTTGACCCTATTTGGCCGTTAGCAAATTCACACACTATAACAACGCTCTACCGTTATAGTAATGGTAATCGCCATAGTACTAGATATCGTTATGGAATTGATATGTCAGCTCCAGAGGGCGAAGATGTACTTGCAACTGAATCAGGCACGGTCATTGCTTCATATTACAGTACAAGTTCAGGTTTTGGTAATATGATTAAAATACGCCATGATAACGGAAAGGTTTCTCTATATGCTCATATGAGCGCACGTCTTGTTGATAATGGACAATATGTCTCTAAAGGTCAAGTAATTGGTAAAGTAGGACATACATCAGCAAAATATACAATTGGCAATCATTTGCATTTTGAACTTGGCAATAGCGACGATAGCGGTGCAGCTGGAGATCCTTGGCAGGAATATTTTAAGCCAAAGTATGGAAACATTGTTACTCTTACTCAGGCGGCAGCAAAATATCCCAATCCATGATGATATATCCAAAAGTATGTGTAAATACACCTCAAACAAAATATTCATGGAGAGGTTTAAAATATGAAACTTTTTAGCAACAAAAAAATAATTGCGGCAGTTGCGATAGGCGGTGCGTTAATTTTTGGCGGAAATTTGCCCTGCGCGACGGCGTTTGGAAACAGCGGCGTTAATGTAAGCGTCAATGTTCAAGGCAGTATTAATTGGAACAAAGGCGCAGATTCAGACGTTACGGCAGTTGGAATAAGCCGCCCCGACCCGCGCGGCTTGGCAATGGCACGCGAGGCGGCAATTATGGCGGCGCAAAGAAATTTAGTCGGTATTGTTCAAGGTATGCAGATTAATTCAATGACAACAATGCGCGACCTTATCATAGCTGATGATAACGTAAACCGCAGAATCAGCGGCACGTTACGCGGCGCACAAATTATTGAAGAAGATATGACGGCGGACGGCGGCTACTATGTCAAAATGCGCGTACCAATTTATGGCGTCGGTGAAAGTAGTATCGCCGCGGCGGTAATTCCTTCGATTATGCCGAATACGCCGCAACCTTTTAACACGCCGAATTTAAACAATCTTAAACCTTCGATAATTCAAGACGTTCAGCACGCAGAATACAGCGGCGTTATAGTTGACGCGTCCGGATTGGGGCTTACCGAAACTTTTTCGCCGGTAATTTATGACGTGAACGGTCGTTCAATTTATGGAATTGAAAATTTGCAGAATGACGCCTTGATTACCGATATAGGAATGGTAAGCTACAGCAATTCGGTTAATGACGAAATAGCAATGAATCGCGCCGGAAATTCTCCGCTGATTGTTAAAGCTGTAAGCGTGCGCGGCGGCAACAATTCTGTAAATAAAGTCAACACTGTAATTTCGGCTGAAGACGCCGATAAAATTCTTTTGGCAAATGAAAAAACACATATGCTCGAGAATTGCGCGGTTGTTTTTGTGAAGTAACGGAGTGTTCCCGCTTCAGAAAATAATTTTGGGGCGGGAACTTTTTTAAGGAGTAATTTTAAGGAGTAATTTTAGAATGTATATCAGCAAAAAGAAAACTTATAAAATTTTGGCGTACTGCGCGATGTCAACAATTTTTTTCGGCAGTATAAACGGCGGCGTTGCAAGCGCGGAAGATGAAACTGCAACTGAAGAAGATACTTCTCATACTGAAGTTGAAGAACCGGCAACAAATGACAATTCGGATACAAAAGATGATTCAAAGAATACGGTTGAAGTTACTGCAACCACCATTACAAGTAATGATGAAGTTACAAACTATACTACCGTTACAAAAAATGGTGAAGTTACAAACTCTAAAGATTCCACCTATAGAGTTGATGGCGGCGGCAGTGATTCATTTGAAGGTAACGCAAATAATAATAATGTCACAGTCAACGGCGGTAAAATCACAACCTTTTTAAATGGCGGGCGTGCTTATAGAGGCAACACGAATAATAACACTGTTACAATTAATGGCGGCGAGTTCGGAGCTTGGGTTGAGGGCGGCTGGGCAACTTACGGCGACGCAAATGAAAATACAGTAATAATCAACGGCGGCACTTTTACCGGTACAATAATTGACGGTGGATATGCACTTAGGGGTGATACCAATTACAACAAAATAATAATAAATGGTGGAGATTTTAAAATTAACTCAAATGGGAGAGGCGGAATTTATGGCGGTTATGTTGCCGGCAGCGGTAATGTCATCGGCAATGAAATAACAATCAACGGCGGCACTTTTGAAGGCGGTATTTACGGCGGCTATATTAGCGGAACAGGTTATGTACAAGACAACGTAATAAGGATTTATGGCAGTCCGGATTTAAGCAATGCTTCAATTAAAGCGGCAAGCGGAGGATACAGTTCCGGAAATACCATAAAAATTTACACGCAAGGAATTACCGCTAAAGATATTGGCGGCTTTGAAAATCTTGAATTTTATTTGCAAGCAGGCACTACAACCGATACGCCCATTTTGACCTTGACCAATCCTACAAGCACTATCAGTAGCAACATTTTTGTTTATAATGACGGCGCAACTCTTCAAAACAACGACGTAGTTACTTTGATAACCACAAACAACACAAACGGTTTAAATATTGGTGAAGTTACAATGGCGGACGGTATTTCTTTGGAATATCCGACCTATGTCCGAAAAGTTCCGTTTTCAGATTCCTCAAATACTCAAAGTCTTGAAATTACGGTTGGCGATATAGGCAAAGAAATTTCAGGTGAGGCAGTTTTAAAAGCTCAAACTGAAGAACTTACTGCGGCAGTAGTGGACAGCGCAAGTCTTTTGGACAGCGGCACGGAAAGGCTTTTGGAATGGTTGCCGCCGGAAGGGCTCGACTATATGAACAGCGTACCAACTGCCGGCTTTGATCCTTTTATTGGAATGGGCGGCAGTTCATTAAAAATTAACACCGGCAACGGTACAAAATTAACCAATAAAAACGGCGGTATTAATTTTGGAATGTCACGATATTTAAAAAATCGTCACGGTGTCTTTATTGTTGCGCCTATCGTTGATTATGGCAGAGATGAATATGACAGCGTTTTGGCGGATGATAACGGCACTAAAGGCAGCGGGCACAGTCAATATACTATGGGCGGCTTAGTTGCGCGTCAAGTTAATATCAATGGAATGTACTATGAAGGCAGTTTTCGTTACGGGCAAATAAGAACAGATTTTGTAAGTCATAATTTTCTTTCCAACGGTAAACCTGTAACTGCAAGTTACGAAGCATCAACGCCCTGTTACGCCGGTCACGTGCGCGTCGGCTGGAGAGATCATATTTCGCCGCAAAATATTTTGGACGTTTACGGTATGTACTCTTTAAACAGAGTCAACGGTTTTACAACAAAAGTTTCAACCGGCGAAAATTATTCATTCAGTTCGGTGAACAGCGGCAGAATACGTATAGGCGCACGTCTTACCCGTGAAATTAAAGAACGTGAAAATGTTTATTCCGGATTTGCTTATATTCACGAATTCAGCGGCGAAACCGTCGGTGAATATATGGGCTTGCGTACCAAAAGAGCCGGTCTTAAAGGCGATGCCGGATTAATTGAATTGGGCTGGCAAATTAAACCCGCCAAAAATTCTGCAGCGATGTTGGATGCTTCTTTGTCGTGTTGGGTAGGAGACCGCAAAGGTTTTACATTCGCAACGAAATTTAAAAAAGATTTTTGATGAAAAACGATAAAAATTTTTCATCGTTATAATAAAAATTATTGCTTTTTGACTGTCTTTTATTTCAGGATTCATTTTTAGAAATAAAGGGCAGTATTTTTTTGTACATTCAATCAATTTTGCCATAATTGAAATTGAAAATGAAAAAATCCTTAGCCTTTAGCCTTTAATCAAGCCAAATCGTCGCCGCCGCCTACGTAGTCTTGAATTGCAAGCGAATATACAAGGCGTCTGTCTCTCATAAAGCTTAACATTCTCAAAACTTCCCACGCCGTGTCTAAACTTGTAAGGCAGGGTATACCGTGTTCAACCGTTGCGCGGCGAATTTTGAAGCCGTCGCGCAGGACGTGCTGTCCCGGCGTGTGCGTATTTACTACCATATGAATTTTGCCGCTCTTGATACGTTCGATAATATCAATGCTGCGCTGATGAACTTTGCCCACAACTTCAGCTTCAATCCCGACGCTTTCCAACGCTTTTGCCGTGCCTTCAGTTGCCATAATCTGAAAACCCAATTCTGAAAAAGCCTTTGCAAGTTCTTTCATTTCCTCTTTATCTTTGTCTGCAACCGTGAACAAAATGCAGCCGTGTTTCGGAATGCTCATACCCGCGCCGACAATCGCCTTGTAAAGCGCGCGCGCGTAGTGATAATCGATACCCATAACTTCGCCGGTTGACTTCATTTCAGGTCCCAGTGAAATATCGACGTCTTGCATTTTGGCGAATGAAAACACCGGAGCTTTTACCGCCGTGTAAGGTTTAGGTTCAACCAAGCCGGAATAATAGCCCATTTCTTTAAGCGTATGACCGAGAGCCACGCGCGTTGCAACATTTACCATTTTAATATTTGTAACTTTGCTTAAAAACGGAACAGTACGACTTGAACGCGGGTTTACTTCGATAACATAAACTTTGCCGTCAACAACAACGTACTGAATATTTAACAAGCCTTTGACGTGAAGTGCAAGCGCAAGGCGTTTTGTATAATCTGAAATTGTATAAATGACGCGGGAAGGTAAAGTTTGCGGCGGATAAACTGCGATACTGTCGCCGCTGTGAACTCCCGCTCGTTCAACGTGCTCCATTATTCCGGGTATTACAACGTCAACCGCATCACAAATTGCGTCAACTTCAACTTCAGTACCCTGCATATATCTGTCAACAAGCACCGGATGGTCGGGCGTAACTTTTACCGCACGGCTCATATAGTCGCGCAGTTCATCTTCATTGTAGACTATTTCCATTGCGCGCCCGCCCAAAACATAACTCGGACGCACCATAACGGGATAACCAATTTCAGCCGCGCCGCTTATTGCATCTTCCAAATTTGTAACGCTGATACCGCGCGGGCGTGGAATATTTACTTCCGCCAAAACTTCGTCAAAGCGTTCTCTGTCTTCTGCGCGATCAATATCGTCAACCGAAGTACCAAAAATCTTTACGCCCGCTTCTGCCAAGCTTGCCGCCAAATTAATTGCAGTTTGCCCGCCAAATTGAACAATGACGCCTTCAGGTTTTTCTTTGTCAATAATATTTAAAACGTCTTCAGTTGTCAGCGGTTCAAAATACAACTTGTCGGAAATATCAAAGTCGGTTGAAACAGTTTCGGGGTTGTTGTTGATAATAATTGCCTCGACGCCCATTTCACGCAACGCCCAAACCGAATGTACCGAGCAATAATCAAATTCGACGCCCTGCCCGATTCTTATTGGACCGGAACCCAAAACTATAATTTTTCTGTTGGTGGAAACTTCAACTTCATCTTCTTCGGCGCGGTAGGTTGAGTAATAGTAAGGAGTGAAGGCGTC
>CALDHY010000072.1 GCA_937901445.1 uncultured Selenomonadales bacterium | reverse complement strand
CCCTTGCGAACTTTCTCAAAGAGTGCGTCCTTTTCATTTTCGTTCTTAGCGTTTTGAATGAAAGCAATTTCGTCCGGCTTAACACCTGCCGCTATTAATTTTTCTCGAATGTCATCATAAGTACTGAAAAATTTTGAAGGCGGTGACTGGTCACAGAATATCATTTGAGTAGATTTTTTCTTTAGTTTCATTGTAGATTTCCAAAACATTTTTAACGCAGACATTAACTTTGCTGTTAGGATCATCCGGCAAAGTCGGGTCAAGAAGGCGTTGGTCTAATGCAAGTTTTCTGCCGTCATTTACTATCTTTAGCATATTATTTTCTTCCGGCTCAACGAGTCTTTCTCTAACTTGTTTAGCGCGGTCTGAAAGTTCATCAACCATATCTTTTTGCGCGTCAGATGCCGGAAGCTTTTTAACAATAAATTCTGCCTCCGGAACATTTAAATCGAGTTGGTCTGCTGTTTTTATATCAGCTATTTCTTTGAACATAAACATTAATTCCGGCAGATTATAAAATTTAGCAAAACGTGTTTTGGTACGAAAACCCTTGCCTTCCGGAGAAAGTTCAACCGCTGTAACCGTTTTTCCAAAATTCGCCGCCCAATCTGTTCGGTTGTAAATAACGTTGCATTGTGTACATTGCGCACATCGAATTGATCACGGGAGTTCCCGTTGAAAAAACGACACCACAACGCCCATTATTTATTTCATTGAGATAACAACATTTTTCATACATATCTGTAGTTTTTTTTGCGTCTGTTGTTGAAATGTCCGGTATATTTTGCATTGCGTCCAATCGTTCCAACAAACTTTTCTTTTTTAACTCCGCTTGTTTAATGGAAAATCTTTCGCCGCCTTCTGCGCGCATTTCGTCAATAGCATCAACAAGCTCATTTATCTGCGCATTTACAATTTCTTCCCTTCGCTCTTTGCTGATAGGAATTTTTTCAAATTGCGTATAGCCCATAATAACGGCGTCCTAATCCTGCGTTGCTATTTCGGAGCAAAATTCTTTTCTGTTTTCCGCTGAAAAATCTTTTGCCGTTGCTACTAAAATTTTTGCATTTGGATAAAGTCGTAAAAACTCCGTACCAAATTGTTCATTTAAATGTTTTGGAACTACAATTAAGGATTTTTTTGAAAGTCCCAGCCGTTTTTCTTCCATTACAGAGGCTACCATTTCAAAAGTCTTCCCTGCCCCGACGCAGTTAGCGAGCAAAGTATTTCCGCCGTACAAAGTATGTGCTATTGCGTTTTTCTGATGGTCTCTCAATTTTATTTCATTATTCATTCCAGGAAAAATTAAATGCCTGCCGTCATATTCGCGCGGACGTATGTTATTGAAATGGCGGTTATAATACGCTACCAGTCTATCTCTCCTTGATTCATCTTCAAATATCCACTTTGTAAACGCCTGTTTTATCAATTACTGTTTTTGTTGCGCTACTATCGTTGCCGTCAATGTACACCGTTTTATAAATTTTCGGCTCTTTCATATTCAGCGCAAGTTCAGTTAAAACAAGTGCATTCATTTCTTTGACGCCGTACGTTACCTCTGCTTTTGCGCTCAAACTTGGATAAGTCTTGCCGTCTACACGCCAGTTACCGGTTAACGATGAAAAATGTACTTCCAGACTTCTATGATATACGTCAAAAGTTTCTTTTATAAAATCTTCAATGTCACGGAGCGGTATCCACGTCGATCCTATTTCCACGTGAATATCTGCCGCTGTTAAATCTTGAGGCGTTACTTTTTCTAACGCCGCTAAATTTTTTTCAGCCGAACCTTTGTGTTAATTAAAGATTCTAATTATTAGTGGCTACCCATTTCAAGATTTTTCTTGCTCTGATAATCAGCTTTATATTTTTGCCACGCCTCCGGTATTTCATTGGTATCTTCATCGCGCTTGTAATAGTTGTCTAATTGCCTCAAGGGCAAGCAACGGTTTATCTGCTAAAATTTCGCTGACTTTATCGTCTGTTATCGATGCTCCGTGACGCAGCGCAATCTGTAACATAAATTCTCGATTATCTTTCTGCGATTCTATGTAGTCGTCATAGTAAATACTTTCATTTTGATCGTAATAGTTAGAAAAAGTAAAATACGAACTCTTGTTTGGATTGAGCGTCATGATATTTTTTTCTATTTCATTTTTGGGGTCATACGCGGGAGCGGTATCGATTTTTAAAACCGTCATAGCAATTTTTTCATCAATTTGATATTCTGTCTTTTGAAAATCGTAGTATATCCTACCAAATTCTAACTCTTTGAGTATTTCCTCTTAACTTTGCCCAGTCAAGGACTGCATATAATCCAATTCAACCCGCCCAAATTTTTGCATAGAAATTGCCAATGCATCAGTTGGATTGTCGGCGTGTGTAGGTGTACGTGCGGCTCAATCATACGTTTGCTAAAAATTGGAGATTTGCCTTTATAGCCGTCTTTGCCGTATTCTTCTAACGAGCGCAACAACGGATAAGCTGAATCGTTAATGACCGTAAATTCCTACGTATCTATCATAAAGATTATGAAGTTTTTGTTGCGCGAACGCCAATCTATCATCAGCGCCATCATCTATTTGTTGCGGTAACGGCAATTCTATTGCGCTCGGCGAATATTTGTGGCAATGCTTGTACCGATTCGCCCAGCATTTCTTCAAAAGTGCGCGTTTCCTTCGGCGTATACGTTAAATCAAATCCGTACGCTGTATTTGTTTTTTCCAATGTTCCCAAAATATCTTCGGGATGTTCGTTAATAGTTGTTAATTGTAATATCTTGTTCATCTTCAAAATTTGTAACGCTGACCCAACTCGGCGTATTTTCTTCAAATTCTTCAGCGTCTCTGATGTTGTCTAATTTGCGGAAAATTAAAATATCAGTCTTTACTTCTGTTCCGGCGTCTTTGAAGGCGTATAGCCTTTACTAAATCCGCATGACGCGCAAAATATTTTCTCGCTCTACTATTTTGCTTATCAAGCGTTCCTTTTGAAGTGATGACTGCGACTAAACCGCACGGACTCGCTTGGTCTATCATTTTCGCTATAAAATAATCGTGTATCAGAAAATGATGGCGGTTGTATCCTTTATCATCGACGTAATAATTTCCGAAACAACGCCGAAGATGACTGCCGCTTTTCATTTCTTCCGGCATATTACCGAAAAATCCGCCGACGCCCATTGACGGCTCAAGATTGTTCCTTGATGAAAGCCTAATTTACTTAAACCCTCGTACATTTTTTGAATAATTTCTCCAGACGTATAATGAGCATTTAAAGTTGAAGCCCGCGCCTCTCGGTATTCTTTTTCTGTCAAGATACTTTGCAAAAGTAATGCTTCCAATTTCCAATTTTCATCATCTTTATCAAATGCCTTTGGTATCCCTCCAAATCCAACATACGCTTTCAAAATTTCCAATTCTTCCGGAGTGGCTGTCCTGTTTTCGCGCTCAATATTTTTGAGTGTACGAATTGCTATTATATTTTTACGAAAAACATTTTTCTTCCAACTGTTGCCGCGAATTATCGCCATATCTTCAGCTATTAGCATTTGTAAGTCTGCTTTAGTCGCTTCATCTGTTTCAACAATCCAATTTTTTTCAGTGCTGTTATCGGGCATTTTATTTTCTTCAACCGGCGGCAATATTTCTTCCTCTTCGTCTATTTCCTCAAAATCATAATATGGATCGCCATCAAAATTTTCTTCAACTACTGGAGTTTCTTTCATAATTTCAGCGTCTTTTATTTCGTCAGAGGCACTGCCGACATTTTAAGTTAAAATTTCAGTACCGGTGTTAGATTCTTCAGTAGTTTCCGGCACTTGTTTTACTTTTTCTGTTGCCGGACTGGTCTTAATTTCTTCCTCCGGCTTGATAATTCCAATTTCTTTTAACAGCGGATTATTTTCCGCGCCGTTAGAATTTGCCACTTCTTTTTTCAGCACAGCTTTTTTCATTGCATTAAGAAAAATTTTGGCTGTTGCGTGCGTTTCTTCCAATATCTGTTTAATATCCTGTTCCTTGAAAGAAAGTTTAGCCAGTTGCCGCGTTGTATCGTCATTTGAAAAGCCCATCCGTTCAAGGATTACCGCCTCTACGCTTAATGTTACTAATTTTTGAGATTTTTCACTTAAGTTACGACGCTAATTAATTCTTGTACGATCCGCTGAATTTGTTTTTCTGTACTTTTTTCATTTGGTACTACTGCGTCTATGAATTTCTTATGAACTGAATTCCGTGCGCATTTGCACTTTTCTTACGATTAAATGGTTTTCGCCAAATTTCCTCATCCGCTACCGCCGTATATATTGCCGGTGCTTCTAACGCAAAACTCGCTAAATCTTTTACCGCGTATTTGTGAAATCTTGCCATTGTTGACAAAAACGACACATACTTACCTAAGTTTCCTTGTAATGTTTCTAAATATTTTTGGTTTCTTTTTTCTATTTCTTGTACCTTATTTTCAGTCAAAAAAAAACTCCTTTTGCTTATTTTTTCACAAAAAGAGGCGTTCAAAATCTTATGTTTTTGCTTTTTATGGACTGATAGAAAATTAATGATTTTGCGGCAAAGAATTTTTACTTTAATTGCATTTAAAATACCCATACACGCGCCTGAGAGGCTCTAGGAGCGACGATTGGGGGTTGAGTATACATTTATCCCTTGAAACGAATTTAACCACCCTTAAAATCGACTTTTCAGTTTTTTATTACTCTCTCTAATCACAAATTTCCGCCGTCAAAATTTCTCTAACCGGCGCGCGAATATTATTTAACCCCGACCCACTCAAGCGGATTCTTGCTTTTCATTTCTTCATTAACTCCGCACGTTCCATTTGGAGTTCTGTTCATTCGCCCATATATGGTCGCTTGCGGTCATTTTACATTTGGGATAACCTCTACAACTCCCAAAATATCCATTCTTACTTTTGCGCTTTATCATTAACCTGCCGCAATTCGGACAGACTATCTAATTTGATGACGGCATTATTTTAATTCTGTTTCCCATATTGGCGTATTGTCAGGGTAAATTATTTCTTCCGGCAGGATTTTTACTGTCATTACTGCTTTTTCAGTTGGCTCTAAATATTTACCAACTAATTTTAAAAAACCTGTAGTTTGCAGTTTTTCTATTATTCCTGCCCGCGTCGCTTCAGTTCCTATTCCCGAACATTCTTTTAACTCGGATTTTAAATCCTCATTTTTGACGTAACGATAAATTTCTTTCATCGCTTGCAACAAACTGGACTCTGTAAATTTTTTCGGCGGCGTTGTTACTTTTTTATCAAAGGTTGCACCGGTGCAAGGTTTGGTCTCCGATATTTTACCGGACAAATATTTTACAGCTTCGCTTTGCGTCAGTGGCGGTAAACTTACTTCCGGCTCTTCTGAACCATTTTGAACGGCATTTTTATAAATCGCTCGCCAGCCGAGTTTCAATATATTTTTTCCCTTGCCTACAAAATTTTCGTCCGCAAATGAAATTATGACTTGCGTTGCTTTGTATTCGTGCGGTGGATAAAATTGCGCTAAATATGCTTGCGCCACCATTAAATATAATTTTTGCTCTATCTCACTAAGATTTTCAAAATCTGCTTGAATTCTCGTTGGAATTATTGCGTGATGTGCTGATATTTGTACCATTCCACGCTTTGCTGTGAATTTTTGTGTCTGCATTTCTAACCAGTGTAACAAATTCTTCATTTGGCAAATTTTTTAAATGTACCAGAATTTCCGGCGCGTCTTCAAATTGATTTTCCGGCAGATATTCACAATCTGAACGCGGATATGTTGTCAATTTCTTTTCATACAACGTTTGCATTGTATCAAGCACTATTTGCGGAGAATAACCATACTTTTTTCCGGCTTCAATTTGTAAACTTGAAAGCGAATATGGCAACCGCTGATTTTCCACTTTATTTTTTTCTTCAATTTGAATAATCTTGCCTTGTTTACCGTTTATCGAATTTAATTTTGCAAGAAATTTTTCAGCGATTTTTCTATTCAGCAGCCTTCCCGCGTTGTCTAAATTCGGAACTTTTTCTGACATCTGCCAAATTGTTGGAATTTCTCCAAATTTATTTGAAAAAATTGCTTTTACCGCATAATGTGTTATTGGTTTAAATTTCGCTATTTCTTCTTCGCGGCGAACAACCAGAAACATTGTCGGCGTCATTACTCTGCCGATTGATACTGTTCCATAACCGGCTTGTTGCGCTTGTATCGTGTATGCTCTCGATAAATTCATTCCGATTAACCAATCAGCACGACTCTCCCTAACGCCGCATTTTTTAAGCCTTGAAAATCTTAATTATTTCTTAAATCTTGTAGTGATTGTCGCACGGATTTTTCATCTAATGCATTCAACAAGATTCTTTGTACCGGCTTTTTGTTTCCGACGTACTACAAAACTTCATCAACTAAAAGCTGTCCTTCACGGTCTGGATCACCGGCATTTATTATCGTTGTCGCCTTACCTATCAATTCACGGATAATTTTAAATTGTTTTGCCGCGTCTTTTTTGACTTTTAAAGCCCAATGACTCGGTACTATTGGCAAATCTTCCATTCGCCATTTTTGATATTTGGAGTCATATTCACTGGGATTTAACTGCTCCAGAATATGACCGTAACACCACGTTACTATTTCTGCGTCGTCATTCAAAGAAATATAGCCGTCAAATTTTTTACCGCTGCCTATTCCCGCCGCTATTGCTCGTGCTAACGATGGTTTTTCTGCTATAAAGAGTTTCATTTTGTGCCTCCTTTGATTTTTCACTTCATCAGAGTAGCACAAATTAACTCTCTCAAAATCTTATGTTTTTGCTTTTTTGGTATGTTGCCAAATTTGAAATAAAGGCTTATTCGCTTCGTCGCTCATTTCGCAACCCCCTAATTCCCCCTTAAAAGGGGGATTAAGCCAAAAATTTGTTTGCCCGCTGTCGCGGTGAAACATCACGTTTCAACCAAATTTTTGACTCAAGTAAGATTTATTCAATAACATAACTTAAATCACCGTTAATTTTTTCAAATTCTGACTTGAGTTTATAAAGCTGATAGTGTCCAAAATTTTCTTTTTGTCACGGGGATCAATTTCGTCGCGATAAACATTTATAGGATGCTCACTATTACCGGTAAATAAGCATTCGTAGAGCGGTTGAAATCTTTCAACTAAAGAAATAACAGTGCGACCATTCTTTGAATTTTTTTCAAAGTTTCCTTTGCTCTATCTAATAAAATATGACAGTACCAATCCGGCTTACCTAATTGCGCTACTTCAATAAATTCATTGAGATTTTCTCCGTTAATGAACTCGTTGTATTTTTTCAAATCGTGTATGTTCAATCCAATTAAAAATGGAATCAAAACATCGAAATAGAAAAAATTTTTAAGTTGAAAATCTGTGCTATATTTTTCAGGAATCGCCACATTCAAATATTGAATATAGCGCGTTATTTCACGTAAACTAAAATTATATTTTTGAATTACTACCTTAGCTACATTGTATCTTGCGTTTTGGTCAGAAAAATCTATTGAGTCATAATACTTTCTCATATCAGCCGCCGGAAGCGGAACAATAAAATCGAAAAAGCGGCGCAAATATTTATTAGCATTAAAATCATTACCATAATGGCGTTTGATAGTATGCTGAAGTTCCAGAGAATTTATAGATAATACAAAGATAACTTTTTCGTTTAAAAAATAATGCTTGATTCTTTCAAGCAAACGAACTGCAAAATTTGGACAACAACGGTCAAGTTCATCTATGAAAAATACAATTCGTGTGCTATCAGGATATTTCTCCAAAACAAGGTCAAACATTCCGTTTAAAATGTGCTCAACTTCTTTGTTTTGCTTAATTTCAGCTAAAATATCTTTACCTTTGACTGAATCTAAAAATTGTTTAATACGCGGACCTCCGAAAGTTGTTGAAATTGCTTCTAAACCGGAGGCAATTCTATCCCACCAATTTTTATCAGTGATCTCATATTCTTCTAAATCTTCTATATCTTGAAGCATCTTAAAAATAATAGATAAAATCGGGTCTGTATCATTGTCATTGCTCCAAGCATCATAATAAACTGGAAAATAATTTTTGGGATTATGATTTATAAAATATTCAGATATACTCTGTTTTATGTCCGACAACTCATTTTCTGAAGAATTGTAGCTTTGCATTACAAGTTGAGTCTGTTTCACAAAAAAAGTTTTTCCATTTCCCCAAGTGTCATCTAATGCAATAGCCATATTTCCACTGGTTGCGTCTAAAAACTCAATAAAATGTGAAATACCTTTATTTCGTCCAGCCATATCTTTTAAAATAGATTGTTTTAAATTGTCTATTGTAGGTTTCAATTCATAATTGATTAAACTCATATTTAATTCAACTCCTCAAGTTTTATGTAGCATAATTTTCAAACTGACTCATTAGGATTATTTGTGCCGAGCTCTCCGCGAAAAGCCCGCGCCAATATATTTTTCTTCAGCGTGTCAATCTGATGCAAAAAATTTTCAGCAATACCTTTGGTGCGTTGTTCGTTGGTAAGTAACTTTTCAAGGATACAGACAATTTCTTTTTGCTCCTCCAGCGGCGGTAAATTTATTGGCGTGGAATTAAATATTTTTTTGTCAAGGTGCGGAATAGCGGAGCCGCGTTTTTTGCTATGGTACAGTTCTTTTTTTGTCGAAACGAAATATTGAAAATAATCAGCGTCAACATTATCTGCAATTTGCAACGCGCGAAAAGTACTGCCCAAATAACCGTCTTCAGGCGCGGTAAAAATTTCGCTCGAGTTTTCGCCGTCAACCAAAATTATTTTTGTACCTGCTGAAATGAATTTGCCGCTATCAACAATTTTTGCAACTTTGACGCCGCGCAAATATTTTACTTCCAAATATGGAAAATTTTTACCCAATAATTTTTCGCCTTGCACAAGTTTGCAAATTTCGCCTAAAGTTTTTTCTTGCCAATCGTCCAAAGTCAGCGCGTGTTCTGCGCGAAAATTTTCAGTGAGTTTGCCGGTAAAAGCGCGGTAAAGAATAGCGGCGCGGCGGAGTTCGTAGCCGTCAGAAATTTTTTGCACGATATTTTTTGCCGCGTCAAGTTTTTCAAAGAGTGAATCTAACAGCGCGGCAATTCTTTTCTGTTCCTCAAGCGGCGGCAGTGGAATTGGAAAAATTTTTAACTTTGCACTTGGAATTTGTAAAAAAGTACTGCCGGCAGCGTTGTCATACAAATATTGCTTAAAATTTATAAAGGCATAGCGCAGAAATTCTTTTAACACCGTGCGCGGACGAATTGCGGCGACGCCCCGCCCCAAACAGTAAACGCCGTTTGAAAAAATTGGCTTGCCGAGCGTTGCACGAACACAAATAATAATATCATCGCTACTTGATAATTTTGTTGGCGTTTTTGTATATCTTGAAATTTTTGGGAAAAGTGCGCCAATATCAGCCGCGCCTCCAATTAACGGCGTGTATTTTGAATTATTGGTTGTTGAATCACCTTTAGGCGATTGTCCCATAATAATTTCAGCAACATTTTCTAAAGTAGTCAGCCGCCAATTAGCGGGCGTAGTCAGTTTTTTTTTAAGCCGCAAGTTTTCAATTCATCAACGACGCTTTGAATTAAATCAATGGCGTCTTGAAGTTGAGAAATAATTTCTTCTCCGGTGTCGATAGGGTCGGGCAATTCTTCAGAAACAGCAACAGAATCATCACGAATTAAACCTAAATCAAGGGAATTATTTTTTTCAGCAATTTGAGCGCGGGTAAAGACGCTGAATCTTTCATCGTTGACGGCGCGGCGGTCGGGGGCGTCGAAGGCACTTTCAAAGGCAGCGAAAGTTTCTTTGTTAAGCGGCGCAGTTTTTCCGAATGACGGCATATTTGTACGTAAATCGTAAATCCAAACTTCTTTTGTATTGTCATAATCAGAAACGCCGCGCTTGAAAAATAAAACGTTAGTCTTGATGCCCTGCGCGTAAAAAATCCCCGTCGGCAGTCTCAAAATAGTATGAAGGTTGCATTTATCCATTAAATCTGCGCGAATTTGCGCACCTTCGCCGTCGGCAAATAAAACATTGTCCGGCAAAACAACAGCGGCGCGCCCGCCAATTTTCAAACTGCGGTAAATGTGCTGAAGAAAATTTAACTGCTTGTTGCTTGTAGTAAAAGTAAAATCGTCGCGGCTTGCACGTTCGCCGCCTTTCTTCGTACCAAAGGGCGGGTTGCTCAAAACTAAATCGAAATTTTTCATTTGTTGCCCGACGCTTGAAAGAGTATCGCCCCAAATAATTTTGCCGTGCAAGTCGTGTAAAAGCGCGTTCATTAAGGCGAGGCGGTGCGTATCTTGAACAAGTTCGCAACCGGTAAAAGCATTGTATTTTTCAAATTTATATAATTCATCCGAAAGGGTTGCAAAATCGTCGGTATGTGCGCGGACGTACTGCGCGGCGGCAATCATAAAACCGAAAGTACCGCAAGCAGGATCGTTGCAAAGTTCGCCCGCCTGTGGTTTCATCAATCTAACAATACAATCAATCAGCGGGCGCGGCGTGAAATATTGCCCTGCACCGGATTTTTTTTCATTGGCGTTTTTCTCGAGCAAGCCTTCATAAATAGTGCCGAAACTATCTTCATTTTCTGAATCCCAATCAAATAAATCAATATTTGTAATAATTGTTTCAAGGTTATTCGGTGATTTTATGCTGGTAACGGCGTCTTGATAAATTTCCTTGATAATCCCCGTGCCTTTTTCGCCAAAATATTTCAACAAGTTCACATAAAAATTTTTTAAAGTAATTCCACTGTAAGCAGAAAGATTTTCCCAACGATAACCGACAGGGATATTTTCTTCAGTGTCTTTTTCTTGTGCCATTTTCAAAAACAAAATGTACGTCAATTCTGTAACGTACTGATGATAGGTAATGCCGTCGTCGCGCAGGACGTTACACAAATTCCAAAGTTTTTGCACAATTTCTTGATTATTCAAGCCGCGTTCCCTCCGTCGTCATAAAGATAAAAATTAAGTTCGTCGATAATTTTTGCTAAATTGCCGCCAAAAACCTTGTTAATTTTTTTGAAGCCGCCATTGTCTTTAAAATAAGTATCCCGTTCATCAAAAATTGCAACGTTTATCAAAGATTCATTGAGCAAATATTTTTCAATGCGGTTAATCCATTTCAATTTATTGGCTGAAAAATTGTGCGCGGCTTTTAATTTGTTGACGGCGGAAATAATTTTGTCGTCGTGATTGAGAAGTGGCGCGCCGAGTGCAAAGCGGCGAATTAGCGAAATAATATCTGCAGTAATTTCGGCGTTGGAAATTTTGGAAATAGCGGCGTTGAGTCTTTCAGCGGTAAAATTTTCAACTTCCAACTTTAGGCGCAAAGATTTTAAATCGGCGCGTGTTAAATCTTTAGGGCGCGTGCAAACGATATTCAGCGCGGCAATTTCATTTTTATTTTCTTGAATAAATTTTGTAAATTCGTCAAGATAATCAGCGGGCTTATTGTTGCCGCCGTAGCCTCGCGAATGTTCCAATAAAAAATCTTCGTGTTCAGAAATAACAAATGGATGCGGCTTTTTTTCCCGCAAAAATTTGAAAAGATTTATCCTTTGCAACAAAAAATTTTTGGCGTCTGCCGAATTTTTAATTTTGCTGATGAATTGGTTAAAATCGTAGCCGCCGGAAAGATTTTTAAAATGCTCAAAAGTTTCAGCGTCGAATTTAATTTTTGCGCGTTGAAGTTTTGCAACAATTTGGCTGATTAAATTTTTAATTTGGTTAGCGTCATTGGAAAATTTTAATTTATCAAGCAGTGTTGAAAAAGTTTCATTGGGATTAGCGGCAACCGGTTTCATATTGCAGACAGGTTGCAAAGATTCATAAATTCCGACGGCGTCAAAAATTTCAAAATGAGTTTTGCCAATTTCCGGACAAAGGCGCGTAGCACGACCGAGCATTTGTTAAAATAAAATTCTGGACTTAACGCGGCGAAGAAAAACCAGTTTATCAATTTTGGGAACGTCAATGCCCGTTGTAAGCAAATCGACAGTAACAACAGTGTTGGGGAATTTTTCATTTTTAAGTTTTTGAATAGCATCACGGACGCGGCGTTTGTCTCCAATACTGCCGGTAATTTTTAAAACCGCGTCATTTGAAATGCCCTGCGCCGTGTAAATTTCTTTCAGAATTTGCGCGATTAAATCGGCGTGTAAATCATCGACGGCAAAGATTAAAGTTTTGCCCGCGCCGTTGGGATTTATAAATTTAGAAATTTCCTCCAAAACAGCGCGATTAAAATTTTCGTTGACAACTTGCCGGTTAAAATTATCAATATCAAAATTCAATTCATCTTCCAAAAGTTCAGAATTGGTAATTTCGCCCGTTGCAGGGTCGCAGATAATGACGTTGTCGCCGCGCTTGTAATGAATCCCTTCGAAGCTTAATTTAGTTTTCAAAATGTGTGGCGTGTCATAATCTGCCAAAAAGCCGTCAAGCACAGCTTCACGATAACTGTATTTAAAAATCGGCGCACCAAAAATTTCTGTGGTATGAAGGGCGGGCGTGGCAGTCAATCCAATTTTCACGGCGTCAAAATATTCAATGACGCGGCGATATTTGCTTTGATAATCTTGTTGACTGGAAAAAATATTCTCGTTGTCAGAAAATTCTCTGTCAAGAATATAGCCTCTGTGCGCCTCGTCCACAATTATTAAATCGTAGTCTGTAACAGAGTATGAAAAATTATCTTCGTGGTAAAGGACGCGCTTAACCATAGATTGAACGGTTGCAACTTGCAAGCGCGTTTCTTTCTCAAAATTTTCTCCGAGTTTGGCAGCGTTATAAATTTTATCAAGCGGCATTAAATCTTCAAGTTTTATATCTTTGAAAAAGTCCTGCGCTTAATTGTACGTGTTTTGCCCGTACCGGTCGCCATTGCCAACAAAATATTTTTCTGCCCTGCTATAACTGCATTTTCAACGGCTTGTACCGCTTTTAATTGATACTCGCGCAGGTTTAAACCGTTTTCATCAGTTAAAAAAATTTGCGGCATTTCTTGAAGATGTTCATTGGCAACAGAAATATTTTCATTAAGAAGTTTCAAAATACCGTCCGGACTAATCCAACCACGTAAAACTTTTGGCGCGTTGTTAGATTTTCGCAAATCTTGAAAACAAATACCGGAGGCAGTTTCAAATTGCGGAATAAAATCTCTGCCGTTAGTGGCAAAAATAAAAGGCACTCGAAAACCATTCCAAGTACCTGTCAAATATTTTTCATCTTCCTTGCGAATATTTTTAGCGTATTCTTTGCATTGAAAATCCAGTATAGCGGAAATATTTTTGTGTTTGGCTTTAGCCTCAATCAAGCCGACCAATTTTAAGCCGCAAAAAAGCGCGTAATCAGCAAAACCGTTATCAGTTCTCCATTCAGCTATTGCAATATTTCTATCTCTTTGTGGGCGCGTACCCTTCGATTGGCGCAGCTTCTTTGAATCAGCGTTCCAGCCAACTTTTCTTAACTGTTCATCAATAAATAATCGAGTTTTAGCCTCATTCATAATAGTCACCAAAAATTCAAGACCAAGCTTTAATTTTCTTTTCGAGATAATCTATAAGTATTCCGCAATAAGGTTCAAGTTGTCCATCTTTAGGAGTAGTATAAAATTTTAATGTTTTTTTTAGAAAAACAACAGTAGCTTTTTTGTCTTGAAAAGCGCATAAGCCATACTGTTCTTTCAAAAGGGACTTTCTGAGAATATCTTTTATATCTGACGGTAAATCATCAAAATGTATGTTCGGTGTTTCTTTTATGAAAGAAATAAATTCAGAAGGCGGTAAATTTTTTTTGATATGGATCACAAAAACACCTCAAATTTTTTCTAAATCGAGAGTAACTTGTGCGCCAACAACTTCGGCGTCATTTTCTCCCAGTTGTTCCTTAAGTTCGTTTAATATTTTTTCTGCAAGGTCTAAATTCTCATTTGATATGGCATCGGCAAAATCAGATAATTTTTTAGAAGTTTCAGAAGGGCGAATTTCAGTTTGCATTACTTCACGCAAAATAGAATTTACATCTCGTCCATAAGTTTTAACATTGGGATTGTAAATTTTTCCGTTATCAAGAATTTGAATATTTTCTTGCGGTACATTAGTTAAAACGGTTGGTGAATGCGTTGTACAAATGAATTGAATTTTTGGAAAAGTCTTATGCAACGCAGAAACAATTTTTCTTTGCCACGCAGGATGTAAGTGCATGTCAATTTCATCAATTAAAACAATTCCGGTGGTTTCTTTTATGACATTTCCTAAAAGATGTGGATTTAATATTGCCATTCTATACGCAATATCAGCAGCCATAGCTAAAATACTTTTGCTCCCATCGCTCAAATAATTCAACGGTAAAAATTCAATACTTCCATTATCGTACCACATTTGAATTTCTATATCGTCTTTTTCGGCGTCATAGTCAATTTCGATTTTTTTTAAATTGGCACGATAGTCAATGCTTTTGTAGCAATCAGCTATAGCTCGTCTCACCGCCTGAAATTCCGGCACGACTTTTTTTCTTTCAATAAGTAACATACGCGAAAACCAATCCCGCATATTATTAATATTAAAAGCTTGAGCAGCAAGACTGTTAATGTAACCGCTCATTTGCGGAATAAAGGAACTTTTTTTTCACTGTACAATTCGATTTTATTCCATTGCCGTTTAGTACCATAGTAAGCAATGATTGGGCAAATAACGTTGTCTCCATTTGTAATTTTCTGTTGTAATTCTTGCACGTAGTTTAATACTTCATTAGTATTTTTGGCGGTTCTTGATAGTGCATTGGTTAATTCGTAATTCCAAGAAATATTTTTATCATTAGAAGTTGAAACAGAAATATTAATAATTACAGGATATTGAGGCTGTTGTTCCGTTCTGCTTCCAATTTTGGAGGATTTCAAACGTGCATCACTTTCTTGAATAGCCTGACTTGCAAAATAATCTGCTTTACTTTTTCTTAAATCGTATTGAGTGTTGAAAACGAGAGTTTGTAACATAATTTGAAGGGCATTTAAAATTGAAGATTTTCCTGCGCCGTTATTCCCAATAAAAATCGTATAGTCATCCGAAAAATTTATGGTTAATTCGTTAAAGCAACGGAAATTTTTAAGTTTTAATTCTCGAATTTTCAATTATTGAACCTCCAATTATTTTATTTCGATTCATTGTATCAATTATATCTTGATTCTACTATTGTCGCAGCCATTTATAAACAGTAGAACGGCAAACTTTAAAACGTTTTGCTATCTCCGTAACTTTAATATTATGCTCGTGCCAAAGTTTTTTGTAATCATCAAAATCTTTAGGCGGCTTTTTCTCGTGACGCCCTTTATATTTACCGGCGGCTTGTGCAATTCTGATACCTTCGCGTTGACGCTGAAGCATTAAATCTCTTTCAAACTCTGATATTGCTCCAAATATCGTAAGCATAAATTTTCCTTGTGGCGTGGAAGTGTCAAGATTTTCCTTTAAACTCTGAACTTGTACATCACGTTCATTTAACGATTCAACAATTTTTAAAAGGTCTGCGGTAGAACGGGCAAGGCGCGAAAATTCCGATACAACTAAAATATCACCTTCACGCAAAAAGCGTATCATTTCTTCAAATTGAGGACGAACTTTTGCACGTGCCGATATTTTTTCCGAAAAAATTTTTTCGACGCCAAAATTTTTAAGTTCTGCAATTTGCCTTTCTTCATTTTGCTCAAAAGAAGAAACACGCACATAACCGACAATCATAATATCACCCTGCGATATTATAGTGCAACAGTGAAAAAATGTCTATTGAAGATTAACTTTTTCAATCATATGTATTTCAACATTTAAAACAAAAATTTATTGACAAAACTACAAAATAAAAGTCTAGCAAAAGCCAATCCAAATAGGGTACTCCCTAAATTAACGCAATATATTTTTCTTGTTCATCTGCTGGAATTTTGAGAGCGTCCATAGCTTGTTGTGCTGACCATTTTGTTGTTTCCATCAGAGCGCGAATATTTTCCAACAATGTTGCTTTTTTACTTTCTTCCGCCGCTTCCTTTTGTAAATCCTCCATAAGTTTGCACATTTTTTTCACCCCGCTTTTATTGCTTTTTAAAAATTCAACGCGCTCTGCCAGTTGGCGGTGTCGCATTTCTTTGGGATTGTCACAAAAGAAATCGTGAATTAAATCATCAAGCGGTTTGCCCGCTTCGCCTTCAAAACTGCCATTAACGTAAATAATATGTGTGCCATCTTCAAAAAGTTTTTGAGTTTCTCTGATTACGCGGTCAATGTGATAAATTTTTTCGCCGGACTTCAATACATCATTTTCCGTAAAAAAAATCACGTAAGTTTCAGGCAGTTCATTATATTTCGCTTTTTTCTTTAATTTGTGATAATCCAGCATTGAAGAATTGTACCGCGCCCGCGTCGGCACTGCTCCGGCGTCCGTTCTTTGAACTTCGATATTGTACAACTTGCCCGCGTCATCAGTTGCAAAAACGTCGCATCTAACTGAACGGCCGTACATATTTTCAACGCTTTTCTGCGTTTGCACTTTTATTACGTTCAAATCAGCTTTTTCTAATATGATTCTCAAGATATATTCTACATCTTCCTCGTTATTGTCAAAAAACGCGCTAAAAAAGGTATCATCTATCAAGCGCATTTTCTCCAACGTTTCCAAATATTTTTCTTCTATCATTTTCTTTTATCAGCTCCATTTTTAGTATTATATCATTTTTCAATAACTGCGGCATTAAAATTTTTCACTTACTGCGCCAGACATTCCGGATGTTGAGACAGATATGATATTTCTTCCTGCTCAAATTCTTCCATAACTTCCGCTAATTTTTCACTTTCAATTTTTATCTGATCCAATATTTCTTTGTCTCCAATCACTTTGAAGGACGCCATATATTTTTCTAATTCTGCCGGATTATCTAATATGTGTTGACGATTCTTGTCTAACCGTTTTCTTAAAAATTCTGCGACTGTTTCTGCCTTCGCTAATCCATAACCTTCGGCTTCGATTAAAAATTTACCGTGTGAATAATCTTGGTAAGATATTTCCGGCCATATTTTTTTTATTGATTCATTTTTCATTATAAACAAAAATTCATACGCCGCTTTGCCCTTAAGTATTGTTTCTATTGGAATTGACGCTCCCGTTTTTGTTGATACCTTTTTTCGCTTCCGTGATACACGACCAGCAATTCTCTAAATGCGCCCGCTGTAATTTCTTTTGCCATAGATGTAATTTTTTCTTGTAACGAAACTATTTCGGAGTTAATTTCTATCAATCCGCGCATTTGTAAAAATTCCAGTAGTTGATTTAATTTTTCTTCTTCAAATCTATACTCTTCTGCACCGATGATATTTTCAGCGTTATAAAATTCGGTCAAGAAACATTCTTGCCCTTGCCATTCCTCTAAATTTTCGACGCGCGCAGTTTCTTTTTTTCCAACCGTTTTCTTGTATATCAGACATTTTGTACCAGCGCGGGTCTTTGTAATTGCGTTCACTCGCCAAAATTCTTACACAATTTCCCGCACTGAATTTATACTTTTGCTTTCCCGCATAGTACTGGCGTTCTAAAAAAGGGCTTAACATTTTTCCTTTGTTACGGCGTATTTGCTCAATAAGCTTGTAACCTATTTCGCGCCAATTTTCAAATATTTCTTCCTTTTGCATTTTTTCACCCAGACCTTTTATTTTTGAACAATTTCCGCAGTTTCATTTACTGGAATATGACTTTCTGTTGCAGTTCCATTTCGTAAGACTTCCGGCAACGGCATTATCGACTCCGACGTTATTTCCAATTTCTCATTTCTTTTTTTACTGCCGTAAATATCAACTCTATCTTCAGATTTTTTAATTTTTCTATCTCCGCGCTTATTTCTTTTGAAAGTTTTCCCGATACTATCAATCTTGCCAATCGCCGTATTTTTTTCGATTCTGCTAAGTCTTTTTCAAACTCTTTAATTTCCCGCTCTAATTTTTCTAACGAACTCGTCACAGTATTAGTTTCCAATTTCAAGTGGCTTACTTCTTCTGGTCTCAATTTCCCTTCACCGACGCTTACTATAGCACAAGATTTTTTACTTTGCAGAAAATGCCCAAAAAATTGTGCAAAAATAGTGCATCACGTTTTTTAAACTTGTGCTAATATATGCAAGCAGAGATTTTTTTGAGATGTTCACTTCCGCATTTCACTACGTGAAATTACTGCCGCCGTTTGTCGGTATAAATTTTTTGCCAGTTACTATGTTCCCTGAACCTGCGGTTAGCTCTTGAAACTTTGAAAGGAGGAAGAAAAAAATTATGGCGATGTTCCATTTCAGACTTAAATCAGATAAAAAGCCGGACGGTACGAAAATTTCTGCTGTTCAACACGTCGATTATATTAAGCGTGAAGGTAACTTTGCCAATGTTGAACGCTGGCAAGAGAAAAATAAAGTTGTCGGTAATTTTATTTCTTCCGCAGAAGTGAAAGACGCTTGCAACGGGCTTGAAACAATGCTATACAAAACAGATGAATTCGGCTCTATTAGAAATTCCGCACAAGGTATCGAAGTCACGGAAAAAGCGTCTCCAACTACGTTGACTGTCGCCTTAATGCTGGCAGATGAAACAATGAATCATAAACCGCTAATAATTTCCGGCTCTTCTAATTTTAAAAACGCGGTTATAACTTCCGCTATACTTGCCGACCGGCCTATTTCTTTTGCCGATTCCCTTTTACAAAATGATTTTCTTAAGCAAAAGGAGAAATTAGAAAATGACAGAAAAAAATTCGCCGCAACCGGCGGCGTCATCATTAATCAACGACCAATTCCCAAGTCAATTACTGCACCGGTTGGCGCAAAAACAATCGAAACCGCTACCGAAGTCGGACTTCGCTTGCCAACATTGTCCGAACTCCTTGTGGTTCATACAGAATCAAACGCAACTGACCTGCTTTTGTCGAATGAGGAATCTGATAAGCTGGAACAACTCGCAAAAAGCTACTGTCACTCTGTGCGATGGGATTTTTCTGACGAGCGCAAAAGATTAGCTAAGTGGACATCAGAAAAAATAATGGAAAGGCTGGACGAAAAGCTAGACCACGTTTTTGCTTCTTCTCACGTCGAGTACATAAACCGCGAGAAAGCATTTGCAAATCTTGGCGGCTGTATTTTTCATTTTCATCATTTACCCAAATGGGCAAAAGACGATCCTAAAAAATTTTTCAAAGCGGCAGATAAATATGAAGGCGTTGGAAATCGCCGTTATATGGAAATAGAATTTGCGCTACCGAACGAATTGCAAACAGTGGAGCAATACCGCCAAATTATCGACGCTTTTATAGAGAAACATTTGAAAGACCATTATTACGCCTACGCCATACATAACAAAATTGGCACAATGTCAAACGGACAGCATAATCCGCGCGTGCATATAATGTTTTCGGAACGGCAGATAGATGAAGTGGAAAAAAAGCGAGAACGCGCGGCGTGCAACTTTTTCAAATATCCGGCGCGAAAGAAAAAAGACGGTTCCGAGCCGACCTTTGAAGAAAAATACAAACGCGGTGCGCCTAAAAATCGCAAATGGAGTGAAAAATCTTTCTTAGCCGTTATTCGAGCGGACTTTGCAGCAATACAAAATGAAGTGCTGGAAAGAAACGGTTTTTCTATTCGCGTTGACCACAGAACTTTAAAAGCCCAAAAAGAAGAGGCGGCAAAAAACGGCGATACTTCTTGCGCGGCTTTTTAATCGTATTCCAGAACAATACATCGGTGTTATTTCTTCAAAAGATGATGACGATCCAAAAGTTGAACAGCTAAAAAAATTTCGCTCTTTACGCAAACAGCATTTTGAATTGATTATGAAACTGGATTCTTTGACAAAAGAAACTGAAGAATTAGAGACAAAGGACGCAGCCCAAATTTCTTCAACTAACGCAAAAAAATTTATAGACACAAAAGAATTTCAGACACAAAATTTTCAAACACCGCAACTACAAGAGATGAAAGACCGTATGTTTTCAGCGGTTGCAGAAGTCAATAACTGGAAGCGCATTATTATTTCCTATCACGACGCTCAACTTCAAGCCAAACTGGAATATATGACTAAAAGCGAACGTGAAATTTGGCAACAATATTTTAATCTTCTTGCGCAAAAGAAAAATTTGGAAGAGTTGTTAAAGACACTAAAAAAGCCGGCAATAGAAAATAGAGAAGCGCGGAAAGTCTATGATGACCTTGTTTTCGGCATTAAATCTAAAATTTTTGCGCTGTTTTCTGCGTCTACATTATTGAAAAAAACAGTGGAAGAAATAGAAAAGCGGCTTGACTCGCCTGATTTTAAAAATAACATTCTTCTTGTCACTCACAAAATTCTTCAACAAAATATTTTTGCAAAGCAAATGTTAAAACGAGCAAGCGAGAATCTTAACCGCGCTGTTGAACAACTTCAAAATGAAATTGTTAATCAATCTGCCACCGACCAAAATATTTTCAAAACCCGTGAAGTTTACGATATTATCCGCCGTCAATTTTTCGCCTTGAAAAAAACCTACGAAAAAACACTTGAAGCTAAAATTACCCTTCAGAAACGCCTACAATCGCCTACAAGGGCTCTTTCTATGGCAAAGAGTATATTTTCTCAAGGGAAATTAAAAACGCTCAGAATCGCTCTCAGACGCTTTAAACGCGATTCTTTAATTTTCCATAAAAAGTTAGAAGAGTACAAAAAACGCGAACAGATTTTCATTACTTACGACTGGAACACTGACAACCGTTCGGAATTTCTGCAACAAAAATATTCTCTCGCTAAACAAAAAACTTTTCTTGAGATTGAAAAAGCGCGGCTTGATAAATTACAACTTGCGCTCGATAAAGAAAAAGCGCAATTAGAAGAAACGGATAACACCTTGAAACTACTTGCCGAAAAAAACAAACATACTAAAGAACAGCTGGAAATTTTACAAACGCGCCTTGCTCTTGACAAAACTACCACTTGCTATAAAGTTACTTCTTCCAACCATTCTCAAAATACTATCGCCGCGTTAATCGCTGATGCAATTTTAAATGACCCGCAAGCTGTACAACTTGTCGCCCGTTCTTCCGGTAATAACTTAGAAATGGAGAAAAATTGGGAGCTTATGAGTGACATTGAACGTGACGACCTTATCAGCAAAAAAATTGTCCGTAACTTATAAAAAAACTCTCAACCTTACAGCTGAGAGTTGAAACGTGTACAAAGTTCATTTATTTTTTCACAAGGTTACTTGCAGAAACAAGCGAATCTGTAACTACGATTTCGTTAGTACCTTTGAAAATTTCTGTTTGACCAACCGCGTAATTTGAATCCGTATCTTTCGTTATTGCTGAAAGTGGATTTTCATCGGTTATGAAATTATTGTCATCAGCGGTAAACCAACGAGCATTAACAGAACTATCTGGAGTATAAATTTGCGTTGTTGTTTTATTGTTTGAATCGGTGATGGCTATCTTTTTGCCCTTGCCGTTCTGGATTGTTATTGAACCGCTTCCTACGCTGAAGACGATATTATTTCCACTGTAACTCGTTTTTGTTATAGTGCCACTGTTAATTTTGATTGTATCCTGACCGACGGCATAATCAGTAATAACATCATTTCCGCCTTCGTAAGCAAAGACATCTTTTCCGTTGCCGCCTGTCAACGTGTCATTACCTGCGCCGCCGTTCAATGTGTCGTTGCCTTCGCCGCCTAATAATTTATCATTTCCTGCGTCTCCATAAATTTTATCGTTTCCGGCATTTCCTAAAATTGAATCATTACCGGAGCCACCGTAGATTGTCTCGGCTTTAGCACTTCCAATAACGGTGTTATCTTGAGAATTGCCAATAATATTGATTGATTTTGCTACACTACCGGCGTTGATTGTCTTAACCGTTGTTGCATAATCCGAAGATTTTAACGAGCCGCTAAAACTTGCTCCGAGCGTTACGGTCGTTTTACTTGTGTCGTAAATTAAATCGTTGTAGTAGATTGAACTTCCAATGGCTATTTCTTTATTTTTGCCATTTTTGACAGTTAAAGTGCCGCTGCCAATTTTGAAGACCATATCAGAACTCTTAAGCGACGCACTTGCTACCGTTCCGCTTGTGACATTGATTTTATCTTGACCAACAGTAAAATCTGCTATTACATCATTTCCTTCACCGTTGGCATAGAAAAATACGTCATTTCCATCCCCGCCCGTCAAAGTGTCGTTTCCTTTGCCGCCATTCAGACTATCTGCTCCGGCGTCACCATAAATCTTATCATTTCCGGCATTTCCCAAAATTGAATCATTGCCAGAACCGCCATAAATCGTTTCTGCCTTCCCACTTCCGAGTATTGTGTTATTTTGCGCGTTTCCTAAAATGTTAATTGATTTAGCGACTGCGGAAGCGTCTATTTTTGTTACCGTTGTTGCATAATCGTCCGCTTTTAATGACGTGTTAAAGGCTGAACTAAGGGTTATTGTTTTCTTATCTGCGCTGTAATTTACCAGTCCATAATATTCAGTAGCCGTATTTCCGTTACCGTCGGTTACTGTTATTTTTTTGCCACTGCCTTTTTTAATTGTGACTGAACCGGTAGACGTTTTTAACACGACATCTGAACTTTTCACTGATGCGCTCGTAATTGCTCCGCTCGCAAGTTTTATCGTATTTTCTCCGGTAAAATAATCTATTATTACATCATTTCCTTTGCCGCCGGTTAATGTATCATTGCCAGTACCGCCGTACAAAGTATCGTTTCCGGCATCTCCTGTCAGTACGTCATTATCTGCTCCGCCATAAATTTTATCGTTACCTTCGCCGCCAAAAAGTGAATCGTTACCCGCGTTGCCATAAATCGTATCTGCGCCTTTGCCGCCTTTCAGCGAATTATTGGCGGAATTTCCATCAATTTCTACTAATTTGGACAAAACCGCCGCATTTACTTTGGTTACTGTTGTTTCATAATCTGCAAGGTTGATTTTATTTCCTGTGAATTTTGTTGACGCTGTCAGCATTGTTTTCTTTGTGTCATATGTCAGACCTACCGGCATTGTATCTATTGGATAGACATTTTTACTTTCTTTACCGGCGGAATCAATAACGGTTATTTCTTTGTCCTTGCCGTTCTTTATCGTTATCGAACCTGTACTTGTTGTCAAAACTACATTTGAATTATTAAACGACGCTCCTGTTATCGTGCTATTCTTCAATTTTATTTTATCCTGCCCTGCGACATAGTCCGTAATTATGTCGTTGCCGCCTTAGTACACGAATACATCATTTCCATCGCCGCCGGTTACTGTATCATTACCTGTACCGGCATAAATTGTATCCGCTTTTTTTCCGCCCGCTAAAGAATTACCGGCAGAACTGCCCACGATTGTAACCGCACTATTCAAAGCCGTTGCATTGATTTTTGTCACCGTTGTTCCATAATCTGCAAGGTCGATTTTATTTCCAGAAAATAATGTTGTTGCCGTCAAAACCGCTCCTTTGATTGATATTCCCGCTGGGAGCGTTTCCACCGGCACTGTTGCTATTTCTGTAGTTGAATAAATTTCTGAAGTTTCATTGCCTTCTGAATCTATGACTTTAATTTTCTTTCCTTTGCCATTCTTGACTCGAACTGATCCATTATCCGTATAAAGGACTACGTCTGAATTGATAACTCGATAATCAAAAACTTCGCCGTCTTCGATTTTTATCTTGTCCGTACCAGTTACATAATCTGTAATAATATCTTTGCCGTTGCCGCCCGACAAAGTATCTTTGCCGTTGCCGCCCGACAAAGTATCTTTGCCGTTGCCGCTTGAATTTTCCGCCAAAGCGATTGTGTCATTTCCTCCACCTGTAATTACTGTGCTATTGTTGCCGCCTGTAAGCGATACATAATTTCTTCCTGAACCCGCGTTAATTGAATTAGAATTTCCGCCTACAATAATTACGTCGCTACCATTGCCCGTAGTAATTAAATTGGAACTGCCATTACCACCATAAATTGTATTTCTGCCATTGCCTAAAGAAATATAATTATTACTGCCATTACCAGCGATTGTTACATAATCATTGCCAGAGCCTGTTAAAATTGTGCCATCAGAAAGTGATGTATTTACAGTAATTTTATTATTACCGTCACCTGCACTAATTGAAGTGTAGTAAGTATCTAATTTTCTATCAAGTCCATTGCCATAAAATTTATTTCCACCACCTGTAATGATTGTATCATCACCAGATCCAGCAAAAATAGTAGAACGTTCAACATTACTATTATAGATATAATTTTTGCCATCCCAGCATTGACATAGCCGCTACCAATTAAAATAGAATCTACGCCTTCTCCAGATATTACACTTTGACGAGTATCAACAGCATATATCGTATTTGTTCCACTTCCAAGCGAAATTTTATTGTTGTTATTTCTACTTTCTATTATTACAGAATCATCACCATCACCAGAAACAACATTATTTGAGCCACCGCCAGATTTTAACGTAATACTATTATTTCCACTGCCCATATTAACATTTGAACTTGTTATACCACTAACGAATGAATCATTACCCGAACCGAGTGAAATTGAATTACCACTACCCTTACCAGAGATTGTTACATAATCATTGCCTGTACCTGTCAAAATACTTCCGTTTGACATTGCTGTATTTACTGTTATTTTATTGTCTCCGTCTCCCGCGTTAATTGAAGGATCATGAAATCCAATAGCACTATAGCCATAACCGTTACCTCCGCCTGTGATAATTGTATCGTTACCTTTTCCAGAAATAATTGTTGAAAGTTCGATATTACTGTTATAAATATAGTTGGTGCCTTCCCCTGCATTTATATAATTTTTGTGGCGTTGTTCTTCGGTTTTATCTGCATCCACACGAATCGTATCGTCATCTTTACCCGTGATAACAATAGAGTTAGTACCAGCTGTCAGAGAAATGTTATTTTGGCCGTCTCCTGCATTGACATAGCCACTTTCAACTACTATCGAATCATCGCCGTCACCTGTTGTTATCGTGTGTCTTCCTTCACCGCCATAAACTGTATTAACGCCGCCGTACAGCAATACTTCATTATAATTTGAAGAATTATCCATCATAATTAAATCGTCTCCTTTGCCGCCTATCACTTTTGTATAGTTGCTGTCCGCTTTTAATGTCACACGATTATTACCCGGACCGGCGTTAATTGTTGTATATTCGTCATTCGTTACGATTGTATCATTGCCACCGCCAACCGAAATTAAATTGCGCTGACTGCTACCCGCGATTGACGCATAAGCATTCCCTTTGCCACCATAAATTGTATTATACCCACCAGACGTATCCTGCAAGTAAATATGATTTGTAGAATTTGTGTTACTGCTGACCAAAATATAATTTTTAGAGCCACCGGCGTCCTTGACCGTAACATTATCGCCGTAACTTTCGATAGTGTCTGTGCCTTCGCTACCTTCAATAGTTACGTTAGAACCGGTATTGTAGATTTGATTATTTCCGCCAGCGATTTTGATTGTAACGTTATCTCCCTCGTTATAAATGGTGTCGCTACCTTTACCAGCATTGATTGTTACATTTGAACCGAAATTATAAATTTTATCGTTACCATCACTTCCGTTAATTGTAACGCCGGAAGTGTAATTGTAAACCGTACTATTCAATCCAACCGTTATTGTTGAAACTGTTGTACTTGTGTTCATATTGAAAACAATGTTACTACCGTTTTGATTGGAAACAGTTAATGACGAATCGGCAGTGCGCGTATATTTTTTATTGGTTGACGTGTCGATAATGGTATTAGCAGTACTATCGTCAACTGAATCTTCTCCGCCACTTATTAAACTTTGTATGTCAGAAACAAGTTCAAATACTCCTTCAAACATTTGATTAAAGAAAGTATAAAAAATACCTTTGCCTTTATTATCAGGGTTGGGACTTATGCATTTAAGGTAAAACGTTTTAAATCCTGCTGCTACAACGTCCGTTAAAGCCAAAAATCCAGCCGTTGCCAAAAATCCTTTTGGAATAAAGAAAGATGCGGAGTTTTACTATTCCATCAATTACATCAATTCCATTAGTAACCATATTGTCTAAAGTTTCATAATTAACGCTTCCTTGAGAAGAATATTCCTTTTGCGCTTTTAATTGCGATGACTCGTACTGCGCCATTGACGATGCCAATCCAAAGAAAGGTATATTCAATCTTGTCATTTTTTCAATAAATTTACCGGTAGCCTCTCCAAATATGGAAAGTGCGTCAAAAAAAAGCACTTGAAATATATCCATCTTTTATATCTTGGAATAACGCTTTTCCCGTTTTATAAAGGTCTCCAAAAAAATCGGCGATACCTTTCCAATTCGCAAGATTGTCAAGATTCAATACCGTAGTTCTTAATGATGAAACCGCTCTTCCGAGCGCACTTACAACCGCCGCAGGTGAAGCCAGTACTACCGCAGCAGGAGATAAATTAACATAATCCTCATCGAAAGCAGATTCTTCATATTATACAGTTTCCTCTGCCTCTTCAATCGCTGTAACTCTAAATGTTACCGGCAAACTTTCTTCTTGAACGGCAACTGCTTTTTCTAAGCTTAATTTGCTTGATTCTTCGGTTACTTGTTGTTCAATAAAAATCATCTCCTATTACCGAAAACCTACTTGTTGATAAAAAATATATTCGATTGAGATTATAAAATTACTGCCGGTCACCAACATTTTTGGCTAACAGGGAGTTTAAAAATTTTCTAATCTTTAATTTTTATTTCTGATCTTCAGTTTGGCTGTAAGTTAAATTAAATTCGTCGTTTGTAAGCGAATTAAAGTCTGAGGTTTCAATGTTTGTTACGGAATAATTTTCTTCAATAATTGAATCCATACTCGTATCATTACCATCACCTTTGGTGTAATAAAAATATGTACGTGCAATGGAACTGCTGTACAATGCATCGTCGCCTTTACCGCCAATAATGTATTGCGTATCGTAATAGCCATCTCCGCCGGCTTGAATTATATTTGCTCTGTCGTCTCCATAAATTCTCAAACTATTTGTACTTGCCGTTGCGTCTGTATGAGTAATATTTTTGGTTGCAGTTGCGTCGTGTTATTTTAAATCGAAATATCCGTACGATTAAGCATACAATTCAAATTTATTGTCAGTAACCTTAGAACTTGCATACGCTTTTGTAAATCCACCACCGACACCAGAAACTTTAAAAGTTTTGTTACAGCTATTTCTAGCCATTATCGTACTTCCATCGCTATGATAACGCTCCAGCGCGTCCAATTTACTGTAGCCCGCACAAATCACCTTATAACGGTATTCTCCGTGCATTTCTCTTAATTCTACGGTTCTATCGTCAGTTTCATCAATATTTCGGTACTTTTCGCAAAATTCCAACGCCGAGCAGTCTTTTTCGTGTCCCATTACTTGATACATTAAAATTTTATCTGCGATTTGTTCAGCAATAATTTCTCTTGTTGGAATAAGCGCGCTATATTCAGAATCAAGCGTTTTAAATTTTTCCAGTTCCTCGTCAAATTCTTCCTTTGTCCACTTATCCTCCAAAACACTTATTGACATATCGCGCAGGACTTCCATTTTTCTTGCCCATTCGCTTATTAACCACGAATATTTTTGCGGCTTTCTTGGAATTGTATCGCGCATTGCTCTTACGGCGTCAACTTTCCAACTTTCTATTCCGAGCTCCAATAATTTTTGATAATTCGGCGCAGGAAATAACTTTGACAGCGGCATTTTATCTGCGTCATTCGCTACCGCTTCTCTTACCAAATCGCAATACGCCGCATATAAATCTTTCCGCGCGCCTCCGATTTTTTCTCCAAAATCTTCTATTCGCTTAGATTGTTTTACAGATTCTTTGTCGTCAACTTCTTCAGTGGCTTTAAGAACCGCTCCGACAATAACATTATTTTCTTCAACAGATTCATAATCTGAAAATAAATTTCACCTTCTATTTAAAATCCGGCATTCCCGACAATTTGGGCTTGTCATAGCTATATTCTTCTTTCAGCATTTGAAAAGTTACTTCGTCATACGGGTCTGGCACATCAAATTTTGTAATTGAATCAATGTACGCGGACGCTACATTTTCATCGTATTCGGAAGTTTGATATACCGCTTGTATTTGAGCTAAATTTGAATCAAGCGCATTTTGCCGCGCAAGTTCATACGCCAACAGCGTTTTCAATTCATTTTGCGCTTGATACATTTGAATTTCACCTTCTGCTATGTTTGTGTGCTGAAAGATTTTTTTCGCCGCGTTGATTGATTTTTCTGTTTCGGCTATTTCTTGCCTTGCACCATCTGCAAAATTTCTGTATGTGCCGGACAGCCATTTATATTTTTCCTGCTGAATATAATAATGCGGATCGTAACTTTCCCAATCATCATCGTTGCCTTGCCTCAAATAAGAACTTACTTCATCTAAGTTTACCGTTGTTGAAATTTTTTCTGTTCCCAAGTTTATAACGTTTAAAGCACCGGCTGTTTCTGAAAATATTTCTTCAGTGAATGGAGTTGTATTTATTTCGTCGTTTTCAGTTTGAAATGTAGCGGTATCGGCTGTCTTCTCAAATTTGTTGCCGAATAAAATAGACTTTAAGTGCCGCGTATAATCGTAAACGTTACCTAAATTCCTTGCTAAATCTCTTAATGCAAACGGCGACGGACTATCTGCCCACGATATTTCAGTTAAGCTGTAGTAAGCCGGTGGATTAAAAGGTTTCGTAACTCCTGGAATTGAGTGCGCATACGCTATTAAACTGTAACCGCTAAATAATCCGAGTCCAAGAATTACCGCTATTTTTTCTTTGTTTTCATTTTCTATACTCCTTCGCTTGTAAATTTAAAGCCGCCATTACCGAATTGTTTAAGTACCAATTTTGATACTCGACTTCCCATATACAAACATCAACGCAACAAACGTTACCTTGAAAAGCAACATCATATTTATTGTTACCTGCGGCGCAGTGAATCCGCTCGTTGTTGGATTTACGCTTGACACTTTAGCCCAATATATATCTGCGTCTGAATTTAGTCTGCCGCCTTCACCTTGATTCCAACAACGCGCCGCTATTTCATATGAACCATATTTTTTGTAATAGCCCGTTAAAATATATCTTGCAATATTATCTTGATTTGTCGGCGTCCACGCCGGAGCGTGCGGTTCTTCTGCTGTTACCGGCGAATTTTCTATATTGAATTTATTGCGCCGTTTGTCTCAATTTCTATTTTGGAAGTTTCGCCGCCTAAGGTGTAAAAATCTTCTACCGCTATATTTTTTATAATCATCTGTATCATCAGCGAAAACATACAGAAAAACATCAACTTGATTGAGACTGTAACTATTGCATTTACCGCATATTTTCGCGTTTGTTTAAGCCCCGACAAGAAAAATGTTACATAACTCGTTACCATTGAAATATAAAATTCAATATACGCCAAAGTTATTTGCAGAGCTATTGAGAAAAAGCAGATTGTTAATATTACTGCAAAAAATAGCGACGGCAAACACAATGCTACTTTCGTTATTAAGTCCATTACGCCGTGAATTTTAAAAAGTTCATTGTAAATTGGCGCGATTATGTGTACGCCCTTTGAGATTATATCCATTGGGTCTGATACGGCTTCCATTGCCTCTTTTCCGCTTGCGCCCATCATCAAGCCGCCAAATCCGGTGAACATTTCTTTTGCAAAATTTGCTACGCTGTCTCCAATTCAACAAGAAATATATCAGCACCACATAAAATATTACTTTGTACATAATTTCTGTTAAAAATTCTGCGCCGCTGTCTTTATCTATTACATATAAACTTGAGCTAATCGCTAAATCTATTGTTATCCGCACTATCAAAATCCACTTGCCGACGCCTATTAAAATTTTTTAGTGCGTTTTGGCATTGTACGCCGACTTTTTCTATTACTTCCCGCAATGGTTTTCCAAAATCGTAAGCGGAGTCAAATACATTTTTGATTGAATCCGGCAATTCACCATAGCCTGTACCACTTGACGGCGGCAACCCTTTTAAATATCTGCGCGGATTTATCGGCTTGCCATTAATTCTTATTTCAAAATGCAAATGAGGACCTGTTGCCCAGCCTGTATCGCCGACTTTCGCTATTATCATTCCCGCCGCAACTTGCGTATTTGAATTTACTAAAAGCGCGGAGCAATGAGCATAGCGCGTTTCAACGTTGTAACTGCCCACTCTTGAGAGAATGTACACTATATTTCCATAACCTTCCGCCCAACCGGAATATGTTACTGTTCCTGCAAGCGAAGCGTAAATATTATCTCCCATATTTGCGCCTAAATCTGTTCCCTTGTGCGGTCTGACACTTCCAAATACCGAATGCGTTCGCCCTATCAATGAAAATTCAGAAGTTATCATCAAAGAGCCTTCCAACGGATTTAATACACTCATTACCGGCAGTGTAGTATAAGCGTCTCCATATTCGGGGTCATAAGCGGCTAAAGCGTGTCCTACAAGCAGATTTAATGTTACTATCAGAATGGCTACAACACGTTTCAACGCTATTTTCACCCCTCTACTTCCTAATTTTCTTACTCAATTCTTGCACCGTATCTTTAATATCGCTTGCCGTATTTGTAACACTCTGCGCCGCGTTAGATATTTTTTCTGTCACGGTCGGAGCATTTTTACCATTATTCAAATTTTGTAACGCCGCTACCGTTTGCATTGGCTCTCGTTTTGCCAGCAGAATCTTTCATCAAAAGCCCGTTTGATTTGTTTCCCAATAAAGATATTGCATTTTGATAACATTGATACGCGGGGTTTCTGCACATTGCCGCTTTTAATCCTGCGCTTGCCGCTTGTCCCATCATTGACATTGCTTTTCCGCCTGCCGCATTTGCAAAACTCAAGGCATTTGCTCCAAAATTTCCCTTGCCTCCATAGTGCGTCATTGCTCCTGCTGATTCTGATAACGCCTTCATTCCGCCAACTACTGCGCCCGCAATTCCGCCGCCTTTTGCCGCACTCATTGCCATTTCTTTCATACCGCCTCCGCTTAATGAAGGATTACCGGATAAAAGCCCCGATACTAATTCCGGTATTTTCTTTGTCATATAAAATAAAATCAGCGCGTACAACAAAACTTGTAAAAAATAGCTGCTATTTCCTATAAAATCAGCTGAAGTTGCTACTTCCCGCGCGTTATATACTAAGCCGGTTAAAATATTTACCGACAATGTTGCGATGAATGCTACAACAAATATTTTTATCGCAAAATTAAACATTGTACCTATTGCTTTTTTCCGATAAAAATTTTAATTGACCAATAACGCCGAACGGCAACAACGGAATGGTTATCAGTGCCATTGTCCAAAATTCAATCCTTACCATAAACATTTCTAATGCCGTCAAGAATAGAATCACAACCGCCGCAACTACGCAAACTAAGCCAATAAATATTGTCAGCAAATTTTGTTGTTGCGCGTGTTCCCAAAAGATATTGAAAAAGTTTAGCGCATTTGTCATTATTTACTGTACGCCGTGACCATTTCTTCTGCGCCTCCGGCTGTATAGCCCATTGTTTCAAATCCTGAACTTAACGCGGGCATTAACTGATAACTTGAATTTGTTCCTACCCAACTTTGTATCAAAAATATAAAAAAGCCAACTTTTAATACTGTCATCACAAAAAATTTTATTTTGTCGCCATATATTAAATCTAACGATACTTTTATTGCGCCGTCTGTCATTGCCAATATCAAAGTTAAATTTATAGCGTATGGCGCAATTACTGACGCCCCGCTCATTATTACGCTTATATAATAGCGCATAAACGGGCTTAAAATATCAATCGAAGGATCATCTTCGCTTTTCATTAGCAGTTTGTAATCTTCAATTTTGGTCGGCGATGAAACATCTTGGACGCCCCATAAATTTAAAATTAAATCACCAAAATTTATTGCCAGTCCTATTCCCAATATCCAATTCCAAAATGTTTTCTTGACGTCCTGTATTCCAAAACAAACCATACAACCGGCAACATCCGTCATTATCACTGCAATTATTTTGGCTGATGCTAAAAGACCTTTGATTAAATTACCCGGTTGTGTTTGAAATGTTGTACCAAAGCCCGCGCTTCCGGTCATTATTTCACTTACCGCCGCATTGTTATCTGATACTACTTTTTTGAAATATTTGTTGAATTTTTAAGTATTCTTTCGCTCGCGGCTTGCAGTACTTGTTGCTGTCCTTCTGCATTGTTTGACGCTTCCAGAGTTTTTTTGGCATCTTCAATATTTTCTATTCTTTCATTCCCTATTTTTTGACTTGCGCTGGCAGTTTGCGCCGGATATGGAATAAAAGTTTGCATAGTGGCACAGGACGTTAATCAGCTGAACAAAGAATACACGAAAGATAACAGTATAGCCTCAAATTGCCACGCGTACATATATTTCACTCCAGATTTAGATTCAGGAGCGGTAACCGCAGAATCCATTTCAAAAAATCTCGGCAAGAAAACAATAACGACAATCAGTCATTCAGACGGCGGCGGCTTAGGCAAAGGTTCAAATTCAGAATCATTTACAGGGCGAGAATTAATGACGCCTGACGAAGTAAGTCATATGAGTGCCGAAAAAGAATTGGTATTCGCAGCGGGACACCGTCTAATATACGGCAACAAATTAAGATATTATCTTAAACCATTTTTTACAAAAAGATTAGCGATGTATCAATAAATTTATATAAAAGAACACGGCTACGAAAAAGAATGTCCTAAATTCACTAAATCCGCTTTAGAGTGATAATGTAACAAAAGTTTTGTCGTATGAAGATTTATTTTCAGTCAACGCCGGAGAAAAAATTGAACGCGAAAAAAAGCGCGGGCAGTCCAACTTGAAAAAGAATATGAAGCAAGAAAAGCGGCAAAAGAAAAAGCTGAAAAAAATAAAATAGAATTAAAACAAAAAGGAGCGCAACTCAAATGAAAACATTAAGTCTTTTACAGGAAGTCAAGATATTACCGAAATTAACGGAAAAAATCAAAGCCGAAACGAAAATGTAGAAAACGTTGACACAGTCGTAAAATATTGTGGAGGGGAAATTGAAAAGAGTGCGCCGGAAAAATCACAAGCGGAATTAGAAGAAATTAAAATAGCAGAAAAAATAATGTCCGAATTTAATTCAGGCAAAGAAAATACAAAGAAAGTTGGGAACAATACATAAATGGAGACGGAGAATAACGAGACCTTTAAAATAACAATGATGACGCTGGTCAACTGTATGAATGAACTTCTGCCCTTTTTGAAAGATGAAAAAATTTTTGAAGTTTATATTAATCCAGACGGTAAAGTATGGACAGATGGTTTAAACGGGCGACAATTTACGGAAATAACGCTTAATTCTGCACAAGTAAAGCAAATAATTTTAAATGTGGCGGCGTTGACGAATCAGCTTGTAATTGAAGAAAAACCCGCCTTAGATGCCGAAATTCCAGAAAATGAATATTTTGACAAGTGCCGCTTTGAAGGGAATTTGCCAAGTATAGTATTATCACCGAATTTGAATATCAGAAAACATCCGAAAAAAATTTTTACCTTTGAAGATTATGTGAAACAAAAAATTTTGACGGAAATTCATAGTTAAAGCAATAAAAGACAAGAAAAATATCATAGCGGCAGGAGGTACGAAAAGCGGAAAGACCGCGTTTTTAAATGCAATATTGGCGGAAATATCAAAGTTGAATGATAGAGTCATTTTGATAGAGGATACGCCGGAATTGCAATGTAAGGCGGCAGATTGTGTGTCAATGCGAACGATGAGAAGTTTTACGATGTCCGATTGTTTAAGGAGCGTTTTGAGAATGACGCCGGACAGAATGGTAGTAGGCGAAGTGCGCGGCGGAGAGGCTTTAGCACTTTTGGACGTTTGGTCAACAGGACACGGCGGCGGTTGCGCAACAGTACATTCTAACTTGGCAAAAGATGCGCTTTTAAGATTAGAAAATATGACGGCGAGAGTATCGCAGAATCCGCAACAAGCAACAATCGGGTATGCGGTGAATTTGATTGTTTATTTGAAACATTTGGGAAATAACAGAATTGTTGAACATATAATCGAAGTTAATGGTTACAACGTCGCAACTCAAGCATATAATTTGAAAAGCAATGTAAAAAATTTTTTGAAAGACAATTGTTGGACACCGGCAAGAATGGGGCTTGCAGTAGCGGCAGTAGTAATTATGCCGGATTCAGTGAGTTATGCGCAAAGTGGCACAACGGACGATACAATTTCAGTAATAACACAACCGTTATCAAGAATGGAAAATTTAATGGCGGGTCCGGTACCAAAGGCTATAGTAACAATCGGAGCGGCAACAGGCGCGGCGTCGTGGGCTCTCAATATCGAGAATCAGGTTACAAAAACGGCGATGCGCGTAGTTGGGGGCGGCAACATTCGTAAGCCAAACGACAGGATTTTTAATTCCGTGAGGCTGAAAAATGGGAAATGAAGAAATAAAATCGGTAGCGTGGTATGAATTGCCGTTTTATCGTTCATTAACGGAACAGATATTATTTTTCGGTGCGCCGAGAAGTGCAATAATGGTAAATGCGCTGATAGCTTTTTTATTCATAATTTTCATTTTTGGTATATTCTGCCGGTGTCGTTCCTGTTTCATTTCGGCTGTATATATTTGGCAAGGAGCGACGACCGATTTTTTGACTGTTTGAAAATCTATTAAATTAAAAAAATTATTAAAAGAATTTGAAATAAAATCAGAGGAAGTATCAGAAGTTTTAATGGGGGCAGAATAAATTTACCGCAAGTAATGCAACAACAAGATGGAAGTTGTTTTAGCGTTATCGAATATGAGTCTTACGAAAAAAATTATCTGACGAAAAATTTAAAAATGCCGGAATTTCGACGCGGCTGGGCAATATGGAATTTTAACGGATATTGTTGGAACGGCTTTATTTTACAATTAAAGGATTCAGAATATGAGGCAACGCGCGCGCATTTTGAAAAATATCTACAGGCGAAACAAACACCGTTTATTTTTTAGAAATATAACTTGAAAGATGTATGGTGGGGAAGTTTGGCGGGAATGGATTTAGCAAATACTACGCCGCCAATAGCAGGATTTAATTCGGTAGAGGAATTTATTTTAAATGAGGAGTCAGTGTCAGCAGAAAAACAGGAAAATAAATTCAAAAAAATTCTTGAGGAAATGGCGCGCACAAAAAATGTATCGAATGGACAGATTTAACCGCAAGAAAGAATATTTGAAATATACAATGCCGTATGCGCGAATAATTCACGAACCGGCAATAGTGCTGAATAAAGACGGGAGTTTACAAACGACGTGGAAATATAGAGCTTCGGATTTAAATTTCGCGATAAAAGAGCAACCGGCAATAATTACGCAACAACTTAACACATCATTTCAAGGATTAGATACGGGTTGGATTTTATATTTTGAAGCGCAGAAAGTTGCGTCAAAATCGTATGCAACAGATGTTTATTTTCCGGATATGATAACAAAGGCAATGGACGATGAGCGCAAAAAATTTTTCTCGGACGGCAAGCATTTTGAATCAAATTATTATGCAACCGCGTAAACTAATGGGGGGGATTTACGTCGTTAAGGATACCGGCACATTTTCTGAATCAAGATGAAATGTTGACTTACCTACATTCGTGCATTTCAGATAATCCGCGCTCAATGAAAATGCCGAAAAATAATTTATTGTTGGATATTTATTTGTATGACTCTCCTTTTTATGGCGGTCTTGAGCCGCGCTTAGGAAAAAACACGTCAGAATAATAACGCCGGCATGATATTTGGGAAATTCAGTATTTGGGATATTTGACAGATTGAATCAGTTAGATTTTGCATATCGCTGGGTCACAAGGTTTAAAGAATTACTGTTGGATAAGGAAACGCCGGATAATCTGAACGAAACGGCGGCGATGAGATTTGATGAAGTAGCGAATGCAAAGGCGCAGTTAGTGGAGCAAACTTTAATAAATTTGGGATTCCGCGTCAAAATAGAAGATTTAAACACGGTGGACGCTTGGATGGGAAGTTTGCCGGGCAATATAGGGCGATTTGTACGCCGTCCAATGGTATCTTGTGCAAATTTAGTACATATGATGTCAATTTCTGATATATGGGCGGGCGACCCGCGCAATAAATATTTTCAAGCTCCGCCGTTGATTACGCACAAACTGCAGGAAATACGTCTTTCAGATTGTCATTGCACGTAGGGCATACATTAATTGTCGGATCTACAGGCGCGGGAAAAATGTACAGCTGAATATAATAGCGGCGTCGTTTAGCAAATATAAGGACGCCGGAATATTTATCTTTGCTAAAGGGGCTTCGTCAATGGTATTAACGGCAGGAGTTGGCGGAAGATTTTTTGATTTGGGTAATGAACCGCACCATGTATCATTTCAGCCGCTTTCACAAATAGACAACGACAAAGAAAATCAATGGTTACAAGAATGGCTCTGCGGTTTTCTCTTACAAAGATAAAAGTTTTAGGCGAATGACAAACTTAGTAAATGCGATTCAATCGACCGAATAAAAGACGGCGTTGCAACCGCTGACAATATCCGGAGCTGGCGGGTGCAGTGAAGAAAAAGCAATATTATTATGTTTCGCCGTTAGGTTGTCGGCTTTATGATTTGGCGTTAGAAAATTGTCCGCTCTCTCTGGCTTATGTAGCGATAAAGCGGACAATAAAAAGACAAGTGAACTTTTGGAAAAATACGGGCAGGAAAATTTTAATAAGTACTGGATTGAATATAGGAATTTGACGTTGCCGAGAGTTGAAACAGAAAGGCGGAGATTTTTTTGGCGTACCGTTTGAATCGTGACGAAGGAATAATAGTAGCATTGTAAGAGAGAGACTAAAAAAAGTTTAAAATTTTGAGGAAAAAATTCAGTACTGATAATGGAGGGAAAAATTATGTCGTGGTTCAAAGCAACAGCGGCAGTAAGTGCCGTAATATTAGGAGTTACAGCAAGTTTTACAGCGATGTTGCCGACAAGTCACAGGACAGAAGCGGCAATAGCTGTTATCGAAAAGAAAAATATTGAAGAAGCAATTAAGACCGCAATTCAAACGGCAAAAATTTTGAATACGAAAAAGTTAGATGTCTCAATGCTTTAAACATTAATGAAGCGGAACGAAGAAAATGAGAAAATTCCGCTCTCCGGCAATATACTCTATCCAGAAAGTTTAATAAAGCAAAATGAGTCAATTATTTTTCAAATGTACCCATAATGGGTACATTTCCAATTATTTTTCATTTGTACCCATAATGGGTACAAATCAATTTTTGTGTTGAAGTTTCAATTCTTCGATATTGTAGCGCGCCACCGACGCTCTTATTCCCCACTGCGCCGCTTTCAATTCGCTATGTTCTTCTTCACTCAATCTTTTGGCTTCGGCATAGATTTTTTCATAAAATGACAGCTTCTCTTGATAAAACCATTCTTCCGCTTCTTTTTGCGGGTCGTCTATTTCTTCGGGTACATCTGTTATCCGGCTGACTATATTTTTTTCTAAAGATGGCACAAATTTTTTTTGCGGTAACGTTTCTGTTCTTTCCGCAATTTCAGATTTTGACAACTTGTATTTTTGAACCGCCTGAACAGTTCCTTTTATTTCACCGCTCAAGATTTTTGACAGGCAATTATCTTGTTCATCTGCTTCCATACTTGTCATTTCCATTGCCGCCGTCTCACTTATTTTTTTATCGGCTAATGCTTGTTGAACTTTCGGCGTCAACTTCGACAACGAATTTATTCTCAAAAGTTGCGACTTCGATATGTTTAAAATTTCTTCAGCAAAAAAATTTACAAATCTTCCTCTTGTACCGCGATTCTTTTGATTGTATATCGCCTTTGCAAATCTTTCCAGATATTTTATTTCCTGTAATTTTTCTTCCGGCGTCCGCTCTTCACGCTGTCCCCTGTTTGACGCTATTAAGTTTAACATTTCCACCGCGTCTTCATCAAATTCTACCGCGTCACCGTTTTCTTGTTCGATTTTGATTTTTGCGGGAGCTTTAATAATGCACGGTAATTTTCTTTCGGTATAGACTCCATCTTCAAGAAGTTTTTGAACTGCGGCGCGGCGGCGATGTCCGGATATGATTTTATATTTCCCGTCAGATTTTTTGCTAACCAGTAACGGTTCTATTAATTTTGAAACCGCTATTAATCCCGCCAACTCTTCCACTTGTCTTATTCCGTAAAAATTGCGCGGGTTTGTTTCAAGTTTGTCTATATCTATGTACACTATTTCTTCAGTGTCGTCATCGCCGTTTTTATCTGCCGACTGCGTTACTTCATTTAAAAATTTTCCAAGCCCGCCGCTGTGCTTTTTCATTCTTTGCCCTCCACCAGTGCCTCTATAAAACTCATTAAATCTTTCGCATAGCCGGATTTTGGCGATATTTCATAAATGCTTTTTCTTTCGTTTATCACGCGGTCTAACCAAATTTGCGTCGGTTTTCCGCCTCTTATGTACGGAAAAATTTTGTAGCCTTTGCCGCGTATCTCGCGCAGGACTTCATAACAACTTTCTGATGAAATAAATTGATTTAACAACACGCCGCGTATTTTGATTTTTAATTTTAAAATCGCGTTATAATTTTTTATTTCCTGTTCCAACTGTTCTATTCCCTGCAAGCTAAATTTATTCGGCAACGTTACCGCTATTACATCGTCCATTACTTCCAAGCCGTTCAACACCGGTATATTTGAATCCGGCGGGTTGTCTATCACGCACACTTCATAGCGTCCTGTTACCGGCTTTAATGCTTCCTTCAAAATATTGTCTTGCCGCCCGACCTTATTTCCCAGTATCGCTAAATTTATATCCAGCAAATTTGGATCTGCCGCTATCAAATCAATGTTCGGATACCGCGTTTTTTGAATCACTTCTTCCGCCGTCATTACCGGTATATTTGAAACTTCCGCCGCTTCTGTTCCTGCCGCTAAAATATTTCCGAGCGTGCCTTTGGCGTTGTCTTTTTCAAACCAGTATGACGCGTTCGCCTGTTTATCCATATCTATGAATAAAACTTTTGCGCTCCAACTTTCTGCCAGCGCGTACGCCGTGTTTATCGCTATGCTTGTTTTGCCCACTCCGCCTTTCCAATTTATAAAGCCTATTGTTCTCATTTTATAAACGCCCCACTTTCAATATTTGTTATAATCTTTTAGCCGGTTGTCTACTTCTAAAATTTTAATCTTTCGGTTTTGCTTTCTATCATTATTTTCATTGCTCCTTCAAATGTACCCATTATGGGTACATTTCCGGCTAATTTTCATTTGTACCCATTATGGGTACATTCCGATTTGCCGTTCGTGGCAAAAATAAAAGGCACTCAAAAAAACATTCCAAGTGCCAATCAAATCGTCAAAAGTTTTTAGCCTCTGTCACGCTTTCCATTTATTGATTTTGGTTACCGTTTACCAGAGAAACTTCAAGTGCCTCCGGTTCAGTTTTTCCTTCTTGAACAGCCAAATTATATTGTAAAGTGTCAATGTAGACGGGAACGCCCATAGCTTTATCAAGTTGCGCGCGGCTGGTGTTATAGTTGTAAAGCGCGGTGTAAAAATTTGTTTGAGCTTCAGTAAATTTTTCCTGTGAATCCATTACTTCAAGATTGGTACCAACGCCTTCATTATATTTAACTTGCGAAATTCTGTATTCTTCTTCAGCTTGTTTAACCGCCGCTTGAGTAGTTCGAATATTTTTTTCAGCCGCTCTAAGATTGTTAAAAGCCTGCCGCACGTCTAATTCAACTTGTTGCTTAGTCTGTTCGTAAACTGCCTTAAGCCGCTTTAAATTTGCCTCACTTTCGTGAACTTGCGCCGAAATTACATTGTTATCAAAAACGCTCCAAGACATAGACAAGCCCGCCGTCCAACTATCGTTGTGGTCGTTGTCAAAAATCTTTTCGCCGTTAAAAGTCCTGCTTACAACCGCGTTGACTTGCGGGCGTTTACCGGCTTTTACAACGGACATATCTTTTTCAGCTTTTTGTACGGCGAAATTGGCGGCGATAAAATCAGGGCGATGTGCCAGCGCGTAACTTAAACAGTCTTCAAAATTAACCGAGTAATTTTGGTAAGATAAATCGTCATTAATCACCAGTTCTGTACTTAGTGAAAGTCCCATTAAATTATTTAGCGTTGCAACGGCGTTATCATAGTCATTTTGTGTTGTAATAAGCGATTGTTGCGCGTTCGCAATTTGAACTTGTGAAGATAAAATATCTGCACCGGCAACCACGCCAATTTCAAATTTCTGTTTAACTTGATTCAAATGCGCCTGCAAGAGATTAACTGTATTTTCTTTGATGGTTATTAAATTCCTGTTTCTCAAAACGTTGTAATAAGCGGCTGTAACGTTATAAATGACTTGCTGCTTGGTATTTTCCAGCGTTAAATCTGCGGAATTTAAATTGTATTGGGCAGAGGCGATATTGTTTTCATTTCTGCCGCCGGTGTAAAGCGGGTATGTAAGCCTTAAAGTGTTGTCAAAAGAATATTCAAAATCTATACCGGTATTTCTGCGGCGCGATGCATAATCTTCGCCGCCAATTTTATTTGCGTTGGAACTCCAACTTACAGAAGGACCTGTAGCGCGGCGATAACGCCTTAAAGCCCAGTCTGCATTTTCGCGGCTTGCTTCAGATTGTTCAATACTTAGATTATTTTTTAGCGCAATATTTATGCATTCGTCAAGATTTACATTTAAAATTTCTGCTGAAACGTCGGGAGTTGAAGTACAGATTGCCAGCAGTACGCTTAACATAAATTTATTTAATTTCAATTCGCTCCCTCCTTTGCAATTTGAGGCGCGGCAACTTTAGACTTACCGCTAAACTTTGAAGAAATTTTTTCCACTATGAAAAAGAAAACCGGAATTAAAAAAATTCCAATAGAGGTAGCGAATAACATACCGCCAACAACGGCAGTACCCATACCGTTTCTAGCCGCCGAGCCCGCGCCGCTTGCCATTGCCAAAGGTAAACAGCCGATTATAAACGCCAGCGAAGTCATTAAAATTGGGCGAAGGCGTAAACCTGCCGCCTCAACCGCCGCTTGCATTGCGTCCATTCCCGCATCTGTACGAACTTTCGCAAATTCAACAATCAGTATCGCATTTTTCGCCGCCAAGCCGATTATCATAATAACGCCAATTTGCATATAGATACTGTTCATCAAGCCGGGATTCGGCGAGCCGATCAGTGCAAAAATCATAAACAACGCCCATTGCACGAAGAACGCGCCAAAAATTCCTGTTGGAACTGTAAGCAAAACTGCGAAAGGTACGCTCCAACTTTCATAAAGCGCGGCTAAACACAGAAATACAAATACCAGCGCAAGCCCCATAACTTGCATTGTCGAGCCTGAAGAGGCTTTTTCTTCGCGGGACTGCCCCGACCATTCAATACCAAAACCTGTTGGTACGACTTCATGAACGACTTCTTCCATTGCCTCCATAGATTGACCGGAGCTGTAGCCGCTGGGCGTGGAACCTTGAAAACTGATACTGCGCGTGCCGTTAAATCTTGTGATTATCGCTGGGGAAGTTAAAAATTTCGCTGTCAATAAACTGTCCAGCGGAACCATTGTGCCTTGTCTGCTTCTGACGTAAATAAATTTTAAAGCTTCAGTTTCGGAGCGGTATTGCGCGTCTGCTTGCAACATAATTTTATAATTGCGTCCGAATTGCATAAAGTCGCCAATTTGAGTACCGCCGAAATTCGCCTGCAACGCCATATAAACATCAGAAAAAGCTACGCCGAGTTGTTTTGCTTTTTCACGGTTAATTTCAAAATTGCAAATTGGTGAATCAATGGAATAAGTTGTGCGCACTCTTTGCAATTCGGGGCGTTGATTAGCCGCCGCCACGATTCTTTTTGCTATTGCGTCAAGTTCTTCATCGCTGTAGCCTGTCATATCCAAAAGCTCCATACTCCAGCCGCCGACCATACCTAAGCCGGGCAACGCGGGAGTTGTAAAAGCGGCAACTGCCGCTTCAGGGTATTTTGCGCCCAATTTGTTAATTTCACGGGTTATATTGGTAATAGACAATTCTTTTGTTGTACGTTCGCCCCATGAAGTAAGCCCGACAAAAATTGCGCCGCTGCTTGATTTATTACCGCCTGATAAAGCGTCATAACCGGCAATTTTCATGACATTTAAAACGCCGGGAATTTTTTCAATTTCTTTGCTTAATTCGCTCATTGTGTTATAAGTGCGGTTTAATGAAGTGCCGGACGGTAAATTTACCGCTGTCAATAAATAGCCTTGATCTTCATTCGGTACAAAAGTTGAAGGCAACATTTTATAAACTGCGGCAGTCAACGCGCAGATTATCAACATTGAAACGACGCCAATTTTTGCATGACGAATAAACCAGCCTACAACGCCTGTATATTTTTTTTGCGTGCGGTCGAACCAATTATTAAATTTATCAAAAGCCTTGTCCAAAAAATTTTTCTTGGCGTTGGGATTGTGCGGCTTCATTAACAGCGCGCAAAGTGCCGGCGTCAATGTCAAGGCGATAAAAGCCGATAAGCCCATTGAAACCGCGATTGTTAAAGCAAATTGCCGATACAGTACGCCCGTCATACCGCCCAAAAATGCTACCGGTACAAAAACCGCCGAAAGTACAAACGCTATTGCCACAACCGGTCCTTGTACTTCTGCCATTGCTATTTCGGTTGCCTCAACCGCGCCGAGCCCTTCGTTTTTCATGTGGTGTTCAACGTTTTCAATAACAACTATAGCATCATCGACAACCAAGCCTATTGCCAATACCATTGCAAAAAGTGTAAGCGTGTTTATCGTAAAACCTAAAAGCGTAAAAGTTGCAAAAGTTCCAACAAGCGAAACGGGAATTGCCAATACCGGTATTAAAGTTGCACGAAAACTTTGCAGGAAAATAAAAACAATGACGATAACCAACATTAGAGCTTCTTTGAAAGTATTCAAAACTTCAAGGAGCGATTCATTGATATATTCGGTATTGTCGATAATCGCGCAGTATTCCAAGTCGTCGGGGAAATTATGTGACATTTCTTCGATAACGCGTTTAACTTCGCCGATGGTTTCAATGGCGTTAGCGTCGTCCGTCAAGTTAATACCGAATCCCGCGCTGGGGGCGTCGTTTGTATCTGTAAGTATCGCGGCACTTCTTGCGCCCGTTTCAATTCTTGCAACGTCGCGCAGGTAAATATTTGCGCCGTCGCTGTTGGTTTTCAAAATGACGTTTTCAAAATCTTCAACGGTGGAAATTCGCCCTTCAAGTTTGCCGGTGTATTGTTTTTCTTGATTTTCCGGCACGGGCAAAAGTCCGATTGTTCCCGCCGGAGCTTGCGCGTTTTGTTCAGAAATTGCGGCTCTTATATCGCTTATTGTTATTCCGAGTTCAGAAAGTCTTTCGGGATTTATCCAAATTCGCATACTGTAATCCATTGTAAAAGCAGTAACGTCGCCAACGCCTTTGATTCTTTTCAGCGCGTCAACAATGTAAACATTTGCGTAATTTGAAATGAAAGTGCGATTGAAAGTTTTATTGGGCGAATACATTGCAAAAAGATACGCCATATCGCCGGAAGATTTTCTGGTGGTTACGCCAACATTTTTAACATCTGTAGGCAAGCTTGCCGTTGCAATGGAAACGCTGTTTTGAACCAAGACTGCGTCCATATCACTGTTTGTATCCAGATTAAATCTGACGCGCAAACTATATGTACCGTTGTTACTGGAATTTGAAGACATATAGTCCATTCCCTGCGTACCGTTTACCTGTTGTTCGATAACCTGCGCGACAGATTGATTTATAATGCTGGCATTTGCGCCGCTGTAACTTGTGCTGACGCTTACAGTCGGTTGAGTAATTTTGGGATATTGCGCAACCGGCAAACTGAAAATTGCAAGCGACCCCAAAATTAAAATAATAATCGCAATGACAATGGCAAAAATAGGACGATGAATAAAAAATTTAGACATTTTTACGCGCGCTCCTTAAGACTCATTCATGAGATTTACAGAAGCTTTGGTAGAAAATCCCATTTCTTCCGCCGTTACCATTGTAACAGCTAAATCTTTGCCGGCTTGTAAATTCGTTAAACCTTCAACAATTACGATATCAGACGGCGAGAGTCCCGATTTTACAATGTAGTAACTGCCAACTTTTTCATCAAGCTCCACAATCTTTGAAACAGATTTACCGTCACTGCCGACAGTCAAAACAAAAGTTTGATCCAAAAGTTGCTGAATCGCTCTTTCAGGCACAAGCAAAGTATTTGCGCCGGAATCTTTTACAATGCTGACGTGCGCAAACATACCCGGCAATAAAACTCCGGCGGGATTGTCAAAAATCGCTTTAACCGTGATTGACGCCGAATTTTGCGAAAGGGAGCGGTCCGCTTCAACCGGTGTACCTTTGAATGGATATTCTTCACCGTTGCTTAAAATAATTGAAAGTGTGTAATTGCCGCCTTGTCCGCGTTTAGACATATTTTTTGCAACAACGTTAAGATAATCTGTTTCACTGATATTAAATTGGACGTACACAGGGTCAATCGTTCCGACAGTTAAAAGCGTGGTATTTCCGGCGGCGGCATAAGTTCCAACGGCAGCATCATTTAAAGACGCTCTGCCGTCGATTGGCGAATAAATCATTGTATCAGCCAAATTTTCATTCGCCTTGCGTACCGAAATTTTCGAGGCTTCAAGCGCGGCAAGTGCACTGTCTAAATCTGCGCGACTGTTGGATAAAGTTTGTTGAGAGATAGCTTGCGCTTTATAAAGGCGTTCGTTCCTGTCAAAATTTTCTTGGGCGCGGCGCAGATTAACTTCAGATTTTAACAAATCAGCCTTTGCCGAAAGTACCGCAGTTTCAAATTGACGTGGATCAATTTTAAAAAGTGCCTGCCCCGCGTAAACGTTTTCGCCGCCTTGTATGTATTTTTCAACAACCGCACCGCTGACTTTCGAGCGCACTTGCACTTCATCGACGGCTTGTACTTGCCCTGAAAAACCGTAGGTAATGGGCGTTGACTGTTGCAATAAATTCATTGCCTTAACGGGAACTTTGGCGGGCGCGGCGGCTTGTTTCGTACCGCCACAACCTGCCGTGAAACTGCTTGCAATAAAAATCGTTGTTGCCAAAATTGCGCCTATAATTTTTTTATTTTTAATGGTCATCTGTTCTCCTTCCTTCCAATTTGAAAGTTAAGTAAATGTTATTCAAGCCGAGCGCGTATTTGAAAGAAAAACTTTCACCAACTTCAGCTGAATAATTTTTCGCGCAGGTACGATAATCAAAACGCTTGCCGTTGTCGCGCAGGGTTATTTTGAAGTTTCCGCCGTCATTGCACAAATGTACCGCCGTTAAATGTGCCTTCTTGCGCGGGCTGTTTTCGTCAAAGATTTTCAGCCACGTTTTCAACTTTCCTTGAATTTGTTCAGCCGGAAAATTCACCGCGCTTTTTTCAAGGAATTTTTCAATTTGCCCTCGCGCAGATTGAATTGAATTTTCATCGTGCGCCAAAACAAAATAAGCTGACGGGCGAAAATATTTTTTATCAAGCAACAACGGCGTTTTGTAATTTTGGGTTTTCATCAATAAAAAGATTCCGGCAACCAAAATTAAAAAAGTTCCAAATTCCGCAAAAAGAAAACACCACCATAACAACTCGGGATTGTCGGCGGCAATTCCCCACAAAAAAATTAAAAGCAATGCAAAGGAGCGCAAAAACGCCAAAAAATTTGAAAAGAAATTGTGACCGAGACACAAAAAAGCCATAATGAAAACCGCGTTGGCAGCTCCAAAAATTAACGATACGCTGTAACCGTGAAAACCGTCAATTAAAAGTGCGTACCACGCAGAATCTAAACTTGTTTTTGTTGCAAGCCAATCCGCGCCGCCCCAAAGAATTATCATTGGAATAACTGCGCCAAAAATTACGCCGCGCCGCAAAGTTTCTTTCAATACCGACATCATTGCTTTTATATTTTTGTCGCCCAATTCGACAAGCAAAACTGGCGTCAACGCTTGAAAAGTCATTGAAGAGGCAATGCGGCAAAGTCTCATTGCAATTTGTAAGACGCCGAAAACTGCCACGCCCTCAACGCCGTAAAGTCTGAAACAAATTGTATTGAAAAGCAAAATCTGCGAAAGGCTGAAAATTTTACTGAAAGCCAATGCATTTCCGGCAATTAAAAGTTTTTTCAATGAAGAAAAAGGCTCCGAAATTGGCGCAAATAAATTTCTCCCAAAATGTTTGTAAAGTCTTTTGCCTTCAAAAACAATGCAAAATAAAGTTGCCGCGCTCATTCCAACGGCGAGCCCTTCCATACCGAAATTTAAAATTTTTATACAAAGAAAACTTACGGCGGCGTTGATTATCAGCATTGCCTTATAAATTAATTTCAGCTGTTTTTGCATTCCTGCAACTTTTAAAAATTGCAGAATGTAACACGAAAGTACAAGCAAAATACCTGCAACGGCTAAAGTTTTTCCGAACGGTTCAGCCAAATAAAAAAGGTCAGGCGGTACTTTCAGAAATTCCAAAATTTGCGGAAAAAAAAGCAACGCCAATACCGACAAAAAAAATCCGGCAGTCAATGACGTTCTTAAAGCTAAATTTGAATAAGCTTGCGCGTTGTAAGTTTCATTGTTTCCGACGGCTGCCATTGCCATTGAAAACGCACCAAAATTTATCCACGTTCCCGCAATTATGAAAAGAAAGTACAGCGGCAAAAGCAGTGTAAAAACTGCTACGCCATTTTGTCCAAAAAAATAACCTGCAAGGAAAGTGCTGACAGCGATTAAGGGCAGTCTGTCCGGCACCATATATTCCTTGACAAGTTGCTTAAAAAAAGTTTTTTCGGCGTTCATTAAATATTTGTCCTTTATTGATTTTTCCAGAAATCTAACTTGTGACGCTTTGCAAATTTGCCGCGCTCCATTTTAGATTTTCCGAGTTTGAATATAAAATAGTTTTGCAATTTTGATTGGTAAGGCGTCCATTTTTTTTGATTCGGCAAGTCTAAGGCGTGCGTCCAGTAATTTATCATTTCGCGGGATAATTTTTCTTGTTTAGGATTTAATTTTGTGGAAAGTGAAGAGCTGCCGTTAAATCCCCAAAAAATATACGGTATATCGTAAGTATGAGCCGCGCCCTGTTTAAAGCTTGCCGGAAAATACGGCGGCGCGGTTACGTCGCTGAATTCGTAAGCATAAACAGGGATTTTTTTTGAAAGCGCGTCATTCATTTTTTCAACCGTCAATGCAAACCAACCGTCAGTAAAAATGTTGGCGCAAGTTTCAGCCGGTGTTGAATACCTTTCAAGCGGATATTCTGCCAAAATTTTTTGCGCGCTTTTATTTAACTGCCCTTGAACATCTTCAACTGTTTTTTTGTACATATCTGCAGAAAAAGTTTTGCCGGTCAAATTTTCGGTAACGCTCATTACAAAAGAGCCTTCATTGTGAGTTATGCCGCTTATCAAAATTACATCATTGACGCGCCCGCTTAATAAAGCCGTTCCTATATTTTCTGTAATGTATTCGCCGTCAACAGCGAAATTTTGTTTAGATTGAGCCTTCAAAATTTCTTCGACACTTAAATTTCTTAAATCTTCAGCGGTTGCATTTTTAAGTCCTGCGCGAGTGGCAAATTGTACACCGCGATTTTCGGCTTCCTTTTTTGTTAAGGATTCAGCAATAATTGTACTGCCGCTCATACTTACAGCCGCTTGAAATTTTCCTTTTGCCTTAGGTGAAGTCATTAAAGCCAAAACACTTTGCGCGCCGGTAGATTGTCCGGCGATTGTAACTTTATTTGGGTCTCCGCCGAATTGCGAAATATTTTTTTGCACCCAATCCAACGCGGCGACTTGATCCATTAAACCATAATTAATTGCGGCGTGTCCTTCGTTATCAAGAGCGGGATGAGCGAAAAATCCCAAAACGCCCAATCTGAAATTGAAAGTTACAACGATACTTTCGCCAATTTTTGCAAGCGGCACAGGGTCATAATCATTTGAAGAACCTACCGATAACGCGCCGCCATGAATCCAGAAAAATACCGGCAACTTTTTATTTTGGGAATTTTGCGGTACAAAAACATTCAAGTACAAACAATCTTCATTGCCGCCGGGCGTCGAGAAAAAGCTTAAGTCGTCTTTTTGCGCCGAATAATTTGCATATTCTGTAACCTGCCTAACACCGCTCCAACTTTCAGGGGCAACAGGCGGACGCCAGCGCAAATTACCGACGGGCGGCGCGGCGTAGGGAATACCTTTATAACATTCCACGCCGCTTTCAATTACGCCTTGAATTTTGCCGCTGTCGATTTGAATTATTGGAGTTGCGGCGGCTTCTGCAAAATTTATTTTCAGTAACAGTGCCAATATTGCAAAGAAAATTAGGTAGACCTTTTTCAAATTGACCACCGCCAAATTATTTTGAAATCAAGCTTACGTTAAAACTGCCGTCAGAATTTTTTTTGGCAACAACTTTTAATTTTGAATCGTCCGCGCTGAAAGTTATAGCTTCAAAATTTTTAACAACTATGTTTGAATCTGCCAAAGTTTTTCCGTCAAGCGGCGCAATTAAAGTTTCGGGCGCAATTCTGTAAACCGTGCCGAGTTTATAATTTTTATCTGCGCGAAGGATTAATTTTGCATTTGAAAAATCAATGGAGCAATTCCGCGCCTGAATAAAATCTTTTTTCTTGCCGAAGTCGCGCAGGTTTGTTGCCCACGTCGAAAGTTGAACGTTTGTATTTTCCCATTTTTTTACAAGCGCATTGACGGCAATTTCAGAAGCGCGTACAAGATAGTTATTGCCTTCGCTCGGTTTAAGATTGGAAGAAACTTCGATAACGCCGGTATTTTCCAAAACTAAAGGCGCGGGATTTTTTCTGGAGTTCATTACCAACATTCCGGCGGCAACAGAATCGGGGCGAGAATTTTTATTTGCTTGAACTTTTACAATTACCTTGCCGCGATTTATCATTCTGTTAAAACCACCGGCGGAAGTTGGAGAGTAAGTCATACCATACGCGCCTGAAGATTCAAGTACATAATCCGGCGTCGGTCCCGCTATTTTTTGGCTGATTTGCCCTTCAGAAATTACGGTTACCGTTCCATTGTTGATTAATCTTGTTCCAACATCGGCAAGCATACCAAAAACTATGCAATTACTTCTATTAAAAATTTCCCCGTTGTTTATCATGTAACTGCCTATACCAAGTGAGGAAAAAGCCCGCGACATTGACGATTGTTTTACATCAATAAAAATAGAGCCGTTATTTTCAATTATCAATTTGCCGTATTCGGTAGTCATTCCGCGTATTTCAGTTCCATTACTTCCCGCGCCGGTTATATTGATATTGCCGTTGTTTATCATTTTTGAGTTGTCGTGTACGTACATTGCATGAACGAGCAATTTATTCCCTGAATTTGCGTCCGCTTGGTCATAGAAAATATTTATATCGCCGTTATTGCACAAGGTCGAATGTTCCCCTGCAAACATACACCAGCCGACTAAGCCGTCATATTTTTTGCTTGTATCTTTTGCCGTGTCAATTTCAGCTGCATACCGCGCCGCCATATCTTTGAAGTGCATATTTATTACGCCGTCATTTGTAAGGTTGACATAATCGCCCGCAGATTGTGAAATTGCGGTTGCAAATTTGCCGGTGTCTTTAACGAATGACGCCATACCATAAAATGAAATGTGCAAATTTTTATTCGGCATTGCCTTACTGTATTTTACAAACTCAAAAATTTTTTCACTTTCTATAACGTTGCTGTTTTCTGCCGTAATTGGGGAATTTTCTGTACCGGCACCGACAGTAATTTCATTTTCGGCATACGCTAAGGGTGAAGTTCCGGCAATACTTGCCATAATTAACCCCACGAGTAAATTTTTCCATTTTTTGGAACGTTTCATCGTAATTCTTCTTTCGTGAAACAAAATTTAGAATGACCATTTTAAAGCGGTATGGAACAAGTGATTTTTGGAATCGCCGCCGAAAATTCCTTGATAACCGGCGTCAACATAAAATTTATTAATTTTGTGGCGGTAAGAAAGTTCAACCAATCCTTGCACCGAATCTTCACGCACTGAATCGCCGTAATCTGTATTCATCATATTCATTTGTACTTTTTTACCGGCAAGACGCCCGCGAACTCCCAATGACGCTAACAAACTGCCGCCATCTTCGCCCTCTGAAAATTTGTGAATCAATGAAGTTTTGGCGGTTGCATGGAGCGCGTTATACTTGTCAAACTTCATATCGTAGCCCGGAATATTGGCATCAAGCAAACTCCAATGAATTGTTGGCGAATCGCTCATACTCAAATAAGACAAGCCGACTTCCGAGCGCAATTCATTTTTCTCCGAAAGTTCATTTTTAAAGCCGTAATTTGCAGAAAGATAAACGCCATTAGATTTATTTGAACTCTTGCCGTTTAAAGTGCTTGTGTCGGTGTTCATTCTGTAGGAAGTATCTCCGCTGTTATGAAAGTACGTTGCTTGCGTGCGAATCCAATTTTTATCTTCATTGGGGTAAATTGTGTAGTGCAAGCCGCCGGTAAAACTCTTTAAGCTGCTGTCAGCCGAATAAATCCCATTGTCTGCGCTGCCCAATGCATAAGAACCATGAATACCTAAGTAGGATTTTTCGCCAACTTTCCAATCAGAGCCGATAATATAGCCGTGCGCGTGCCCGTCCATACCCTCATCACGTTTGAATTTTGAATAGTAAGGCGTGATAAACCATTTTTGATGGAGTCTGTCATTTCTTTCAAGTTCGTGTTCAATCTGATCCATATTGGCGCGGGTAAAATCTACAGCTCCCATTGCGGCGGCAGAAATTAAACCTTTAGTTTTGCCGGTATTATTCGGTACGAGCGAAACTTGATAACCGCCATTAGCTGAATCTGCAGTTACGTTTGTTGTTATAAAGTCTGACATTTCCGCGCTATACGTCATTGAATCAAAACCGGTTACATCCATGAAAGTATCGAGTTCGTCGCCGAAGTAGTCAACGTTGGTAATAAGCGTATCTTTTGAAACAAGGTAGGAAGTTCCCGCCGTGTAATTTTCGGCAGGGCGCAAAATTAAATTTGTATCCGAAAAATCAAGGGATTGTTGATAAAGTTTGGAGCTGTCTCCAATATTTCTTGATACGTGGATAAAATCTTGTGTTGTGCCGAAGTCGCGCAGAGTTGTTGCCCAATCGCCAATTTTTGCATGAACAGGATTGATTGGCGAGGGAGCAAGATCACTGTTAATACCAATTTCAGCTTTTTTTACAGTGTAATTATTTTCTTCTGAAGGTTGAATGACAGTTGAAAGATTAATAACACCGGTGTTGCTTATTCCCCAAATACCGGTATCGAAAACAGACGCGGTAGTAACACCGGTATCTCGATTAGAATTGGCAGTGTAATTGTTGAGGTAAAAACCATAGACAGGGGTAGTAGCCTCGGTATAATCGCCAATCACGGAAAGATCAATAACTCCGTAATTATGCAGACCGTAATAATTATAATCGCCAACCACAGTACCGTCAGTGTCTTTGTAAGGGGAATTACAACCGCCAATAAGAACCATACCAAAAGCCGAAGGTCCCGCCATAGTCAGACCGGCGTCAGCTATTCTTGCGGCTCTGTCGGAAGTGGCGTCAACTACCGCTATAATTTTTCCGTAGTTTGCAAGTCGAGTATTGCTTTTACCCGCCATGCTGTAAATATGAGCATTGGAGTGAATGTTAATTGTACCGTAGTTTTCAAAAACGTTGTCAGCCTCGCCTGTACCCGCAACAGCCCGCGCAATATCTGCAGTGTCTACGTCCATGAGTATTGTGCCGTAATTTCTAAGCGTTAAATTTGAGGCAGTACTTGTCATACCGCGCAGATTTGAACGCAAGCTGCCGGGACCTGTAATAGATATTAAACCGTTATTGGTAACGGTGCTGTGCTCTGCGCCGTACATTGCGTGAAAATAATATCCTGTAGTGGACTCCGTATCTTCAGGGTCCATTACAACATAAATATTGCCGTTATTTGTAAGGCTTGAATATTGATAAGCCCACATACCGCGCCCCATCATAGCTCCTGAAGTTGATATATCGGAATATTTTTCCGCCATATCTTTAAAATGGAGCGAAATTGTACCGTTATTTGTAAGGTGAGCATAACTGCCCATAAAATTTAACGGAACGTTATCAGTAGAATCAGTAATTAAGACAAACGCTGAAGGGTCTTGAAGGGAGGCAAAAGCGTAAAACATATAAATTTCAAGACCATTCATAGACTGTTTAAAAATGTTATAGCTGTCAATGGTATTGCCGGCGGGGTTTTCAGCATAAACCGGCGAATCTTCCGTACCTTCTCCAACAGTAATAGCCTCTGATGCATAAGCCGAACTGCTTAAACCTAAAGCAAGAGCCGCGCCCAGTGCAATTAAATTTTTGCGATTGATATACCGCTTATATTTTCTCATTTTGAAATCCTCCGTGACTCTTTTAAAATCCTACAAATTTTTCACTGCCTTGACACGATATTTACCGCTGAATCTGTCGGCGTAGTAGCCGTCGTAAGCAAATTTCATATTACAGCCCCAGTTGTACATACCGTTGAAAGTTTCACGCGCCAATAAAAACATTCCAGGACCGTCATAAATATCGGGGAATAATTTTTCATCGAACCAACGCCCGCCTTCAGCCGTGCGGTTGAAAATGGTTGAAAGTTCCTTCAAATCCGGAAGACGCCAGCCTTTTTGCCCCGCAAATTCATTTTCGGCGAAAAGCTTTTCAATTTCGGCAACGCTCATCAATGGGAATTCCTGCTGCAACCACATTAAATTTGTAAAAGTATCAATTACTACACCGTTTTCAATTTTGTAGCGATTTTCCGAGCGGTCGCGCAGATTTACATAGCCGCCGCTAACTGCAATGACGCCGCACTTTTGATTTTTATCAATCGGCACCGTGCAACCGTAACCAAAATAAATAACCCAAGCGCGGGTATTTTTTGTAACGGCGTGTTCTTCGCCCGTCCAGTAAAAAATTGGCGCAACGTAACTTTGAAATTCGTCAAAAACGGCGGGATTCTGTTTGCTGTAGTCTGCAATAAATCTAAGCTCGTCAATGCTCGGTAAACGCCAATCATTTTTGCCGCCGAAATTTGCCGCGTTCAATTTTTTAATATGTTCCTGCGCCTCTTCAAATGTAAAAGTACCGGCAGAATTTTTTTCGTAACTTAAGCCGGTTTTCTTGTCAAAAATAAAATTGTCATAAACTACAAAATCAGTTGCGCCGAAATTTTCATTGACGCCGGTAACATTTCCCTTGTAGTCGAAAATTTCTTTTTGCCCGCCGCTCGGCATTTGAAATTTGTCCTGCGCGACAGTTTCCAAATTTCTTACAAGGCGATAACAAAGCGGTATAAATTTTTCGCCGTAATAACCCTCATAGCCGAAATTAAAATTCATTATCCAAACGTAGGTATTTTCAAAAAGATTTGCCGTGATATGTTGCAAGAGCGGCGGCTTTAACTTGTCGCATTCAAAAAATTTGTCGTAGTACCAATTTCCATTTTCGTAAGTTTCATCAAAGATTAATCCAATTTCATACATTGTGGGAAGTCGCCAATCTTTGTAACCGGCAAGTTCAAAAGTTTTAAGCATTTCTTGAACGTCATTGTAACTTTTGGGCGCGGGCTGTTCTTTTTGCCACATTAATTTTGCAACGGTGTCAGTAATTGTGCCGTCGCCGTTGTCAATGAAACGCGCTGTACCGTCGTGTTGTTTTTCGCCGCGCACCGCCACGCCGTAACTTTTCAGCGTCTTACTTTGAGTTGTTGACGCGCCCAAATTTAAATTGATAACCCAACCGCAATCTTCGCGCAGAGCGTAGGAAGTGAAGCCGCACCAATAATTGTCAGGCAAAAGACTTTGAAAAATTTCTGCGTCAAAGGCGGGATTAACTTTGCCGTACTTAATCAGCGTGCGCATTTCTGCACGTGAAGGAGCGCGCCAATCATTGAAGCCGCCGTAATTTTTTTCATTGAGATTTTTAATATAATTTTGAAAATCTTCCCAAGTCATTTTGCGCTTAAAATAGCGGTCGTCGTCAGCGTCAAAACTTTTAACTTCCCAAAACAAATTATTTTTAGCGTCAAAAATATAATCCATAATTTTACCTCAAGCGTCGCGACCGTCGGGAATGGGGCTTTTAATCGGGTTGAAAACGTCAATAGCTTCAGTATCGCCAACAGCTACAAAAGAATGAGGAACATTCGGCGGGATAAAGTAAGCATCGCCCGCGCCAATTTGATATTCTTTGCCGTCTTCAACAATGATAAAGCCGCCCTTGATGCAATAGCCGAACTGTTCACTTTCGTGCGTATGCATTGCAACTTTGGAGCCGTCAGCCATATTCCAGTGAAAAACGTTCATCAGCGTACCCTTGCCGAGATATTGGAAGACTACGCCGGGGTTAATTTCTTTCTTTTCGATTTTTTCATGGTGAACCATCATTTTAAATCACTCCTAAATAAATGTTACTTCGTTACCTTTGCGCGGCAACGCTTTTCTGTTAGGTTTTCCGTCCGCAGACTTTGCATAACCTACAACCATTGACGCATAAACGCGCTCATTTTCTTTCAAGCCCATTTCGCGCAGGTATTCTAAAATTTCCGCGTCTTCATTCAGCCACTTCAATTGATTAATCCAGCAACTGCCCAAGTCAAGCGCATTGGCGGCAACCATCATATTTTCAACGGCAACCGCACAATCTGCAATGTTGTTGCCGTAATTTTTCTGATTGGCGACGATAATTAAAACCGGCGCATGATAATAAAAAATATATCCGCCTTTTTTGGATTGAAGAATTGAGCTTTTCAAGCTTGAATAAGTATTTTCTGTAACTTCCATTTTTGCAAAGGCGGACTCGGCAAGCATTGCAAGTTTTTTCAAGACTTCAGGATTTTGAACAACCAGAAAATGATTAGTCTGATTGTTGCCGCCGCTCGGAGCGTACCTGCCCGCGTCGATAATTTTTTGAAGTTTTTCAGATTCAACCGGCGCGGGCGTGTAGCTGCGTGTACTCCTGCGCGACAAAATTGCTTCAAGAGTTTCCATTTTCGTACCTCAAAGATTTATCCTGGAAATTAATTCTCTGCCCATTTCATAAGCGCGCTGTAAATCTTGCGGGAAATGTTCGGCGTTGTATTTCATTTTCTTTTCGACAGGAACAGCCGCAGTGTGATATTTGCTGTAATCGTCGAATTGCAAAGTTGCATTGGCAACCATATATTTACAACTGCCAAAAGCATTTTCAAACAAAAAAGCGTCGTACTTGCAAGAATTTTCAACGCCCATTTTGTTCATAAAATCAGGGTTGCCGTTCATGCTGTAAATTAAAACGCTGGGATATTCTTTTCCAACCATTCTTTCATGCGCGTCGTAATTGTGATGTGAAAAATAAAATCTTTCCAGTAACGCGCTCATACTGCTTGACATATGCCCGTTATAAATTGGCGTGGCAAAAATCCACGCGTCAGCCGCCAATAACTTTTCCATTACGCCGGTAAAATCGTCTTTAATCGCGCAGCCTTTGCCATAAAAAGGCGATTTGCGCTTACAGGCAAAACAACTGCGACAGCCTTTAAAATTCATACCGTACAAGCTGATAAGTTCAGTTTCGGCTCCTGCGTCATTTGCGCCGTGAAGTGCTTCAGTCAAAAGTTGGACGCTGTTACCTTTAAGGCGCGGGCTTCCGTTAAGTCCTAAAATTTTCATAGGTTTTTTCCTTTACAAAGTTTTTACAAATTCTGCCAATTCGGCGGCGTGCTTTTTGCAATCTGTAACAACTTGAGTATATTTTTCTTCGGGATAAACGCCCTTGATATAATTTGCGCTGTAAGTACAGAAAAGTTTTTTGAATTCCATTTTGCAAGTAACAGTGTAGCGTTTGATGAACGCCATAAAATCATCAATGGTGTAGGTTACAATGCCGTCATGTTGGTATCCTTTTTCCGGTCCGCCGACAGTCATTGACGCAATAAAAAATTTTCCCTTCAAGGCGTTACCCTTCGAGCCGTAAGCCCAGCTGTGCTCCATAACTTTATCAATGTAAAGTTTCAAAAGAGCCGGTACGCTGTACCAATGAATAGGATATTGGAAAATAATAATGTCGGCTTTAACAAGTGCCGCCTGTTCTGCCGCAACGTCAATTTGATAATCGGGGTAAAGTTCATCGAGCTTGCGAATTTCGGCGTCCGGCAACAATTTTTCAATTTCTTCCAAGATAGTCTTATTTGCATTGGATTTTTTTAAATCAGGATGACCGGAAATAATTAAAACTTTTTTCACGGTAAACACCTCCAAAATTTATTCAGCGGCTTTTTTAATTTTTTCGACAATGTCAGGGTTCTTGCTCCATTCGTCTTCATTGAATTTACTCCACGCCTTGCTGGGGTGTTCACTGAAACGAATACCCGCCGCGCCGACGTCTTCGAGTTCGTGACCGTCAAAGAAAATGTACACGCGGTCTTTTGGAACATTGGTAATTTCTGAAAAAATTTCAACGTACTTTTTGGCAAGAACTTTCTTTTGACTTTCTGCCAAAGCGATTGATTTAATGCTGATTGCCGGCATTTGAACCACTCCTTAAACTTAAAAAATTTTAAAAATGTTCGCGCAGGTTAAAGGCGCGTAGAATCGATTTTAAGCCGCCTTTGATTTTTTTTGATTAAATTGTATCCTTGAACGTCAAATGCTGCGCTGCGAGCCGCTCAAGCGCATTCACGGACTTAAAAAATTAAACTTTAGAAATACTCATTGGCGGGTAAATATCGCCGTCAATTACAGCGTCGATAATGCACGGCTGATTGAGTTTTAAAGCCTCTGCAAACGCCGCCTCAAATTCTGCCGCGTTGCGTACTTTCCAACCTTTCGCGCCGCAAGATTCAGCGTATTTGACATAGTCAGGATTCTTAATATCCATATACGCTTGCTCGCCAAAATTCGCCAGCAAAAATTTTTTGATAACGTTAAATTCGCTGTTGTTGAAAATTACGTAAATGACAGGGATATTATTTTTTACGCAAGTTAAAAGTTCAAATCCCGCCATTAAATAATCGCCGTCGCCGCAAGCGCAAATAACCGGTCGCGCAGGATTGGCGCACTTTACACCGATTGAGCCGTTGACGTGACTTGCCATAGGTCCGAAACTGCCGGGATTTTGATAAATCTGATTCTTGTTCAAATTTAAATACGCGCTAAGCCAAAGCATATGTGCGCCGGCGTCGCCCATGATTATTGCATTTTCCGGCAACTGTTTTGAAATAAGTTGTACAAGATAACCGGGGTGTAATTTGCCGTTGCTGAATTCCGGAAGTTGTTCATCGTGGTGTTTATTGCGCACTGCCAAATTATTTTCCAGCGCGGGGATATTATTTTTTTCAAGATAAGCAACAAGATTTTCAAGCGCGGGCGCGGCGTCACTTACAAGGCGCGCTTCAGTTGAATAAACCTTGTCGATTTCGTGTCTGTCAATGTTAATATGGAAAAGTTTTTTGCCGTCAAAAAGATTTGGATTGAAACCGAAAGTAGCATTTTCAGCGAAAGAATTTCCTACCGCCAAAATTGTTTTAGATTCACGGAAATAATCATTTGCGCCAATATCGCCGCTCGTACCGACAATTCCAAGTGAAAGCGGATGATCTTCAGAAATATAACCTTTGGCGTCCATTGTGCTGACGAAAGGAATTTTCCACGTGTCAATTAACTTTTCAAGAATATTTTTGGCGTCGGAGCGCACGCAACCATAACCTACCATTAACAGCGGCTTATTTTCGGTTTTGAAAACCTGCGCGAAGGTTTTGTTAAATTCGGCGGTTGAAACTTCATCAGCCAAAACTTTTGGGACTGAAACATTTACCGAGCGATAGAAAGGAATTTTGGCAATGGTAATGTCTTTCGGTATGTGCAAATGAACCGGTCCCGGTCTGCCTTCAAACGCCGTGTAAATTAATTCTTCCAAAGTTGAAACGGCGTATTTTGCATCTTCCAAAATGACAGATTTTTTTGTAGTAGCGGCAAACATTGCTTGAGAATCGGGCGTACGTGAAAGTCCGGTTGATTCATTGAGTGCGCCCTTGCCTCTCATTGCGCGGGAAGTGTAACCGGTTATCGCCAACATTGGTATTGAGTCTGAATAGGCAACCGCCAAACCGCTGAAAAGATTGAACGCGCCGGGACCGCCCGTTGCAAAACATACGCCCAATTTTTTTGAAAACATTGCATAACCAGCCGCCATAAATGACGCCGCTTGCTCATTTTGAATTATCACGGTTTTAATTTTGTCAGATTTATTCAGTGCAAGGAGCATTGAAGCATTGACTTGACCGGAGCCGCCAAAAACATAATCGACGCCAATTTCTTCAAGCACTTTTACAATCGTTTGATTTACGTCCATATAATCGCCACCTTCAAATTTAAAAAGTGGTCAGTGGAAAGTTTTTCGGCTAACCACTAACCACTAAAAATTTACGACTTAGAATTTACGAAATTATTTACCAAGTTTTTTGAGTACTTCAACAACCAAATTACCGTAAGCAATGGAAGATTCAACTGAAGTACCGGTAATGAAGGGATGATCATAATAGACTTGCGGACTTTCACGATTGGCATTGATACGAGCGATGCACGCGCCGTTGGGTCCAACTGCATCACGTACCAAATCTTCAATAGGCCACGGGAAACCGGGCGTTACAACGTCAGTGCCTCTGTTGTCTTCAGTTTCGCCGTAAACGTCATAAGTCATAGCCATACCGGGTCCGTAAAAGTCCCACGCGCGCGGATGAGCTGTAATTCTCTTTCCGTAAATGATAGATTTATAATCGTTTTCAGGATCGCGGCAGAATACCAAAGTTGAAACAGCGTAGCAGAGCGCAGCAACGATTTTACCGGTTTTATAAGCGCGCATAATCAACTGATGAAGTTCCCAGCAGTTAGCCATATCGAGATTTGCGCCGGGACCGCCTGTCAAAACGATAGCATCATAATCATCCATATTAACTTCAGTAAATTTTTTGGGGTGTGCCCATTCTTCGCCGTCAACCAATTCTTTGCAGCGGTCGCAAACTTCCGGCGGATTGGTTTTTACGTTTTGTACGGGGTCAACAAAATCAGGGTCGATACTAATTTTGAAAGGAAGCGGCTTCTTGCCTTTAGGGGTTGCAAGCGTTACTTCAAAACCAGCTTTTTTGCAAGCATCCCACGGAGCTTGAAGTTCTTCAGCCCATGAGCCGTAATTGGTAGCAATAATTAAAACTTTTGCCATTTTATTACCTCCAGTATTGGTACTATTTAACTGCCTTGCGACAGAAAAATTTCTTTGTTCAAGTTGTTTGACTTTAGATTCAAGCATATCAATTTTGCTGTTCAGCGAATTAAAAATATCAATGTACTGAATCAAGCCGATAATTTTTTGGGCAAATGCAACGTGGTCTCCGCCGGTTCGCGCAGACACCAAATCGCCGTCAATAACAACATCTTCATCGACGTAATTAATCCCCATAAGTTTTGCGTCGCCAATTAAATTGTTATGAACGACCATTTTGCGCCCTTTTACAAGTTCGGAAATTGGAGCCATAAGCCACGCGCCGTGACAAATTATCCCCTTGATAATTTTTTTGTCTGCAAACGCCTTTTTCAAAAATTCGCAAGCCGGCGGAAGTTTCTTTACATCTTCAGTGTAACGCAATCTGTCTGCAACATAACCGGCAGGAACAATAATTGCCGCGTATTCTTTAAGGTCTGCATTCTCAAAACTTTCATTCACTTTTAAGAGTCTGCGCTCTTCGTGTCCTTTGAAAGTCAATTCGGCATTGCCCCAAAGTCTTGTCAAAAAGTGCACTTCCAAACCTGCCAATTTGAAACATCTGGAATAATAATCAATTTCCGGTTCGTAGAAGTCACTTTCAATCAAGACGCCTACTTTGTTTCGCAAATTAATTCACCGCCTCGCTAAGATTTTTTATCGCTATTAAATGATTTTTGCCGTCTTCAAATTTGTATTCAATTTTATCCATTATTGTTGTATAAAGGAAAATCCCAAGCCCGCCAATTCCGCGCTCGTCAAATTCGGCGTCAATATCAACAGCGGGTTTTTCTTCAAGCGGATTGTAGGGAGTGCCGACGTCAACAAATTCAAAGCGCAATTCATCGTTTAAACATTCACACGAAATATAAAGTTTGGCTGAATTTGAATAATCGATTATGTTTACCAGAATTTCTTCAGAGCAAACTTTCAGGCGATTAATCCATTTATCATCGCTTATGTAATTTTTAATTTCGTCGGTAATGCTTGCGAGCATTTGCGGCAAGAGTTTACGTTCGGCGGGATATTCCAGATTTTTAAGCATGACTTATTCCTCAAATTTATCTTGAATCGTCAAGAATTTATCGAATCCCGTCATTTTGAAGACGTCAATGACTGCTTCCGATGCGCCGACCAAATAAACTTGAACGCCTGCGCCAAGTTTTTGTTTAGCGAAAACGACTGCGCGAAGTCCCGCGCTTGCGATATATTCCAATTCATCAGCATAGAAAACCAACTGTTTAACTTCGGCTTTACGTTCAATCATTGGTTTAAGTTCGTTCATAAGTTCCGGTGCTATTGAAGCGTCAATGTGTCCGTGAAGTTTAACTTTGCTGACTGCGCCAATTTCCATTAAATAATTTGCCATAAAATTTTCTCCTTAACTTTCAGTCGGAACGATTCTGACTTTAATTTTTGGGCGATGATCAAGCGGCGGGAGTTTAACCGTGAAAGTTTCGGCGTTGAAATAATTCCACGGCTTGCCGTCAATTTCGACTGATTCAATTTTACAACTGCCTTTGGGCAAAATATCCGGTTGTACGTGTAACAGGTTATCTTCGCTGAAACCATTTACCAACGGTTTAAAATACAAGTCAAGCGGCTTTTTCGTATGTAAAAGATTGATATAAACCGCGCTCAAAAATGCAAGTTCAATAGAATGATAACAAGCCATTGAGTGAGAACCTTTGAGGCGTTCATTGCCGGTAAGGAAAGGAATACCGTTATTTAAAACGTTGAAATAAACCGCGCCATCGTCATGGTCGAGGAAGTAAGCATTGTAAAACGCCGCTGAAATTCTAGCCAAATTCAAATATTCCGGCTTTTTCAAGCAACCGTACAAAATTTGGTAAGCCAAAATTCCCTGCTCTTGCTGCCACCAAGCTTTTCTATCGTGCCACGCAAAACGGTAACAAGTTTCACCTGCGCGAAGTTTACGTTCCATGACGTCATACCAGCCGCCGCGCCGAGTATCCATTCCAACTGTCGGCATAATTTCAGCAATTTTTTCGGCGAATTGAACGTATTTATCTTTTGCAACCGCGCTGTTAATTCTCATTAAATTCCAAGCGATTTTAAGGTTGTGCCCAACTACGCCGCGGTTTTGTTGCCAACCCCAAGTTTCGTCGTGGCTCCAATCGTCATAGAATTTTTCTTGAACAAACGGGCTGTTGTCATAATCTTTGAAGTGTTCTTCAATACAATCTGCCGTGTATTCGAGAAAGTCTTTATATTTTTCTTCCATTGTTGCAAGGTACAGATTAATCAAGTAAGCCGGTGCGTGATCGCCTACCGAGTTCCAGTTTTTGCGCCCGACGTTGCGTCCGAGTGATTCGCTTTTTGGGTCAAAAGTTACTGGGTCAATGTGCGAATAGTAGCCGCCTTTTTCCCTGTCAATGAAAAACTTATCGAACAAACTAATTGTCATACGAATATCACGCATAATTGCGGGGTCGCCGTTGAGTCTGTAAGTTTGAGTAGGACCGGCTAAGGCGTAAATTTGCTCGTACATTGGAATTGCTTCAATATCGTCATCAAATTCTGAAGTGAAAAGCTTGTGCTCTTTGTCGCCTTGCACGTCTATCCCGTGATACCAATAAACTACATTTTCATCAATATCATAAAATCTCATGTGGTCGCGCAGGTATTGAGTACCTTTTTCGGCAACTTCCAAAAATCTGTCTTCGCCGGTAAGCATATACGCGCTCGCCATTCCGTAAATCATACGGGAAATTGTGTCTGTTTCTTGACGAAAATCAGGCTTGCGCACGCCGTCCAATGTTAAACGAGTACGATATTGGCGGTAGTCAATTTCGCCGTTGGGGAACTCTGCCTTAATGTAAAAATCTGCAATGCTGCGCGCTTGATTAATCCACCAGTCAGCTTCTTCAAAGCGCATTTCTTCAGGCTTGCGTCCCGGAAAATCCATATAGGACGCCTCAAAATGTGTCCCGCTTTCATCGGGGTAGTAAATACCATAAACAAAAATCATTTGCCCGTCGCGCAGGAGTTTTTCAACTTGCCCCGTGCAGTCGCGGTAAGGTTCATCCAAATTTCTAACTATCCGGGCGTAAAAATTATCCGACAACTTGAATTTGACTTCATCGCCGGCAAAAGTTTTTATAACGCCGCTGCGCGTTGCCGAATCGTAACTTTGGCAAAAACCGCCAATGGTATCCGAAAACTCAAATTTCACAATCAACGCTCCTTTTCAAAATTCTTTGTGATTCTAGCACAATTATCTTTCAAACGTTGTAAAAATTTATTTAATGTAGCGCACGGCAAGCATAGTAATATCGTCAGATTGTTCAGCCGCGCCAACGTGTTTTTCTAAATCTGCGCGAATATCTTGGAGAATTTTTTCAAGCGGTTCTTGAATATCAATGGAACTCAAACACTCAATCAATCGTTGTTCGCCGTATTGGTTATTATCTATGTCCATTGCCTCTGTTACGCCGTCAGTGTACAAATAAATTAAATCGCCCGCGTCAATTTGAATTTCCTGCTGTACAAAATCAATACCTTCAATCATGCCCAAAACGCAATTTCTCTTCACGTCCAAATATTCAAACTTGCCCGTTGCCTTGCGGTAAATAACGGGCGGGTTGTGTCCGCCATTCACGAAAATAAATCTGCCGGTCTTTAAATCCAACATTCCCATGAAAACAGTAACAAACATCATTTCTTCGTTGTCTTGGCAAAGTTGCTGATTAGCAAGCGTCATCAACGCCGCAAAATCGTCGGGGTTGCTCATCGTCATTGCAAAATTTTTCAAGATAGTTTTGCTCCGTGACATAAACAACGCCGCCGGTACGCCCTTGCCGGAAACGTCAGCCATAGTTACAACCAAATGATTTTCATCCAGTAAATAAAAATCGTAGAAATCACCGCCGACTGCCTTTGCCGCGTGCATCGTTGCAAAAATGTCAAAATCTGCGCGACCAAAATTAAAATCGTGCGGCAACATTCCAATTTGAATATTGGTTGCAACGTTTAATTCGGTAGAAATTTTTTGCTTTTCGGCAGTAACTTTAGTAAGGTTGTTCATATATTCTTGAAGTTCGGAAGTCATAGCGTTAAAACAAGTTGCAAGGTGTTCAATTTCGTCGCCGGTATGAATTTCAATTTTTTCATCAAATTTGCCGCTTGAAATTTTCCGCACTTTGTCTGCAAGTTCCAAAAGCGGACTCGCCAAAGATTTTGAAAGTTTATTACCGAAATATCCTACAACCACAATAATTATGGCAATAGCCGCGCAAATTAAAAGCATTGTTTCAAAAATTCGTTCGCCAATGGCTCGCGCTTGAGTTTGAGTTTCCGCGCTGATAAACGCTCTGTTTTCTTCCAAAAATTTTTTAACGACGGTATCTTCTATCGCTATACCAAAACTCCAGCCGGTAGTTGGTATTGGCGCAAAAGTAACTATATAATTTGTATCGTCGATTGTAATATTGAGGCTGCCTTCAATTCCTTTCAGCATTTCCTTAGCCACTAAAGCGACATTTAAATTTTCACTTTGACGTAAGTCTTTTTGATTCGCAACTGAAATTATTGAAAGTTCGTTGTCTTGCATTTGAGAAAAAAGTATGTGCCCTTCATTGTCTAAGATAAAACAAAAACCGCCGCCTGTAATTTCGGTGTTTAAAACTAAATCGCTGACTCTGTCCAAGCTTGCGCCAATTCCGACTACGCCCGCAAATTCGCCGTTACTGTAGTAATAAGGCATAGCGCAGGAAATAGCCAAATTGCCTTCACGCCCGCCTTGATATGGACGTGTAAAAAATAATTTGCCTTCAGATTCTGCGCGACTGAACCACGGACGCTCATAAAAATTAAAGGTCTGCGCCCGCGCTTGAGTTTTATCAGGGAACGCCCATTCCGGCAATTTATTGTCAACTTCAATGATAAAGCCGCTGTTCGACGCAATATAAGGCGTAATGCTTAAACCGTCGCCAATCCATTCGGCAAGCCCTATCATAGTATCCTGTACATTTCCCATTAATCCAATTTCATTTTGAATTGCAGAACTATTTAAAAAATTTGGCGCGTAGAAAAGCCACGCTTCATAATGTTCGCCGTCCCCGTCATTGGGATTTGCTTCTTTGATATTGCGGTAAGGATATGCTGAAGGATTATTCATTACCCTTGTAACTTCACGTTGGATAACTTCGACGCTGCCTTTGAAATCTTCAAGTTCCATGTTAATTAAATGTGATCTTTCACGCGCAAGAGTTTTTAAATATTCGTGAGTCGAACGCGCGATTATTTTGTTTGAATTTTCAATGGCAAATTCGCCAATGTTTTCGCCGGTCTCAATGGAATCCGAGCGCACGCCGAACATTCCATACAAAGTTACAAAAGTTAAAATAAGTATGGAAAAACCACTACACATAAAAATGAGCCGACGAATTTTGCGGCGAATGGTTTTCCTGTTTCTTGCGTTTACTTTTTCAAAAATTTCCTTAAGTTTATTGCTCACGGTCAATACCTCTAATCAAAAAATTTTCCGCCAATATTAATTTGAAATTGTAGCAGTTTTTTTTTAATAGTAATTAAAAATTCTTTTATTGTGGCGCAAAAAAAATTACTCGACCGAAAATTTGAACCCGTCGAGATTATTATCAAGAAATTTTTATTATTGAATTTAATAACCAATGATAAAATACAGAAAAATTCTAGCAAAGGAACAGGATAAAATGTACAGATATCTGGAAGAACAAGCTCTGGTCATAGCACGCCGAATGATTTATGCATTTTATGTAGACAAAGATATTGATACTGTAATTTCGTATTTAAACTCCAAAGATTTTACCTATACCTGCGCCAACACGAATGACATTATAATTGGTGTCGAGAATATGAGAGACTTTTTGAAGCAATCGCTAAAATATATCGACGGCTATAAAATTGTCAATGAAAATTATAATTTCTGCAGTTCATCGGCTGACAGTTGCTTGGTTGTTGCTGATATTGAAACTCAAGCTACAAAATATCATCTTCAATACATTGCCGGAATAAAATTTTTATTTTACTTTAAAATGGTCGGCGAAAAATTATTGGTGTCATTTTATCAAGTACAAATCCCGCCAAAAAAAAACAAAATGCAAAATTCAATCTTCCTGCCGCCGGAGAAAACGCCCATAGAATTACACGTAGACCAACAGTATCACTATGAAATGCTCTCAAAATTAATGGACGAAAATTTTACGGCAATGAAAGTTATGCACTATGATGAAAGCTTACCTTATCACTATGTAAATCTGCAGTATTTGAAGTTGTTGCAATGCTCGCGTATTCGTGACTTTGTCATAGAAAACAAAAATTCGGTGGAGCACATTTACCCCGCAGACCAGAAACGCTATAGCGATTATGTTAAAGCGTACGTTCAACAAACTTTAAAAAATGTGCGCCCGAGCGAAAGTTGGAAGTGGCTCAATTCATATTACATAGTATACCGACTTTGCCACAGAGAAAATTTTTACGTGCTGGAATGGGGAAATTTATTCACACAGAATTTTTCGCCAATGATAATGGCAATAGTTTTACCGCTACAGGATATTTCAATTTTTTACAGCATGCTAGACCAAAATAGCATACTAGGGGGGGGTGGTATCCCTAGAACAGATGACTTGTTAAATAATTTTGGTATTCGTATAGGAAAAAATTTAACTTTGTATCAAACAAAACGGCAGCTGATGATTAACGATGAATTAATTGAATTCACGCCAACAGAATTTGAAATACTGCTCGGCTTCATTGACAATATCAACAAGCCGCTGACTCTTGATAAAATTTACGGTATGATTTGGAACGATAACGAACTTCAACTTACAAGCAATACCTTGAGAATGCACATAAGCAACATTCGCCGAAAATTAAAAGTTTCTGCAAACAGCCCTGTTCACCTTGATACAATCCCTAACGAAGGCTACAAATTTTGGATTGACTCCGATTAAATGTTTTGCGCCAAAAAAGGCGGCGTATTTTTCCAAGATAAGTTTTGGAAGTACGCCGCTTTTAATTTGAAATTATTTTTGAAAAGTTGAAGTACAAATGATAACTGAACGCGCGCCGATGATAAATTGATTGGCAGAGTCAATCGCCGCCGGTGTATCGTAAACTGCCGCGTCTCCCAAATCTGTATTAATTTCAACTTGCCACGTCATATTTTGCGGCAACGCAGGCAACCAAACGCCGTGACTTTCCCAGTGCGCATTAATTCCCAAATAAATAAAATCGTCCGCGCCTTCAGAATTTTTACCGGCAAACATTACGCCAATGACGCGGTTTTCCGGCGAATAATCGAATTGCCAAGCGTTTGTACCGTGAACGCTTGCCATAGGGTAGCCGTACGGTATACCTTGTGACATTCTCATTAAAACAGGGTGCGCTTTTCTGAACGCTATCATTTTTTTGAAGAATTGATACAGGTCTTGATTTTCTGCAAGATTATTCCAGTCCAGCCACGAAATTTTATTGTCTTGACAGTAAGGGTTGTTGTTGCCGAATTGAGTATTGCCGAATTCATCGCCCGCCAAAATCATTGGAATGCCTAAACTTGTAAAAAGAATTGCCGCCGCGTTTTTAATCATTTTGTGGCGCAAATACTTAACGTCAGCCGGTAAATTAATATCGCCTTCCCAGCCGCAATTCCAGCTGTGATTATCGTTGCCGCCGTCGCTGTTGTTCCAGCCGTTCGCCTCGTTGTGCTTTTCGTTGTAAGCAAATAAATCGTACAGAGTAAAGCCGTCATGACAGGTAATGAAGTTGACGCTCGCGCAGTCGCCGCGCCAATAGCGGTTGTAAAGATCTTCGGAGCCGCAAATTCTGTAAGCAACACATTCAGCCTTGCCGCTTTCGCCCTTTAAAAATTTGCGCACGTCATCACGGTATTTGCCGTTCCATTCAGCCCAACGCCCGTAATTTGGAAAAGAGCCTACTTGATACAAGCCGCCCGCGTCCCACGCTTCCGCTATCAAAATTGAATCACTCAAAACGGGATCGTACGCCAAAGATTCTAAAAGCGGCGGGTTAGCCATAGGCGCGCCGGAAGCATCGCGCCCCAAAATTGCCGCCAAATCAAATCTGAAGCCGTCAACGTGATAAGTTGAAACCCAGTAACGCAGGCAAGTTAAAATTAAATTTCTGACGATAGGATTATTACAGTTTAAAGTATTGCCGCAACCGCTGAAGTTGTAATAGTAACCGTCCGGCGTCAAAATGTAGTAAGTTTTGTTGTCAATTCCTTTGAAAGAAATATAAGGACCGTGTTCATTGCCTTCCGCCGTATGATTGAAAACCACGTCTAAAATAATTCGGATGCCGTTTTTGTGTAATTCTTTGACAAGATTTTTTAACTCGTCATTTTGCATTGAATATTTGCCGCTTGCCGCGTAACCTGCTTTTGGCGCAAAAAATCCAACGGTTGAATAGCCCCAGTAATTCATTAAGTAATTGCCGTCGGCGTCCTTGCGTGCGCCCTCAAATTCATCAAATTCAAAAATTGGCAAAAGTTCAACGGCATTAATTCCCAATTCTTTAAGGTAAGGAATTTTTTCAACCAGACCGGCGAAAGTGCCTTTGAATCTAACGCCGCTTGATTCATCTTTGGTAAAGCCGCGCACGTGCGCTTCATAAATTATAATTTCGTTGTGCGGAGTTTTTAAGGGAGTATCGCCTTCCCAGTCATAATCTTCAAGGGCAATTCTGGAGCGGTATTGAAATTCGTTATCCCAATCCGGCTCTTCGCCCCAAATGTCTCTGCCGGAAATTAATTTTGCGTAAGGATCCAGCAAGATTTTATTTTTGTTGAAAACATCGCCGCGCTGAAAGTTGTATTCGCCGTCAATTTTGAAGCCGTACTCCAAATTTTCATAGTCTAAATCAAAAACTATCATTGAATAAACATTGCCGATACGGTAATTTTTAGGAAAAGGGATTGTTGCAAACGGCTCTTTTTCGTGCGGTCTGAACAAAACAAGCTCGCAACTTTTTGCGCCGGAAGAATAAATTGTAAAGTTAATTCCGCCGGGTACCATGTGCGCACCGTTTGCCAAAAGCAAGCCCGGACGTATTTTAAAATTGCCGTAACTTCCGGTAGGGTGTAAATCGATTCTCATTTTTTCACCTCATTTTTAAATCTGGCTAATTTTATTCAATTTTTGTTTCGATAATCCTTTACTGTTTCAAGTGCGCGTCTTATTAAGAAATTGTTTTTGTAATTGAGTCTGACCGCTTTTTGCTGAAAATATAAAAAAAAATTTACCTCAAAAGTGCCGTCATTATTTCAAAATGAACGCCTTATAACAAAATAATCCGGCAAGAAAATATTTTGTGCGTCGCGCAGATTTAATAAAATCGACATTAAATTTGGGGCGCGCTTACTGTGCCAGATATTGCATATAAGCCCACTTAGCCTCTTTGCGGCGGCGGTGGCTTATTGGAACTTTGACGCCGTTTTCCAATATAAAATCTTCATCTTGCATTGAAACGATATAATCCATATTGATAATAATTCGGTAATGACATTCCAAAAATCTTTTGTCCGTCAACAGCCACTTTTGGCAGTCGTCATAGCTCATGGCAGTTACGAAAGATTGATTTTTGGCGTGGATTTGTACGCGGTGTTTTTCGTTTATGTCGACGTAGTAAATATTTTGGTATGGAATTGTAATTTCGGTACTTTTTATGATTGGCACGCAAATTTCTTGATGCCCTTCCAAAAGTTTCGGGTAAATGTAGTCAAAAGTTCGGTTGAATTCTTCTTCGTGGTCTTTCAGCGGCTTGATAAAATAACCGGCGGCGAAAACTTGATAACCTTCCATTAAAAAGGCGTCACTGTTTGTCAAGAAAATTATGCTGCAGTCTTTGTCTTGTTCACGAATAAATTTTGCAAGTTGCATGCCGGTTATATCCTTCATAAAAATATCAAGGATAATCAAATTGAACCGCTCCAGCGCAAAAATTTTTATAAATTCCAGCGGCGAATTGTAACTTTTAACTTTCATATTGTAAGACAATTCGATATGATTTTTTGAAATAAAATTTGTAAAATAATCTATTGCCGCCGCCAAATCTGCGGGGTTATCGTCAACTATTGCCACTCTCAATTTTTCCACCTACTTAACCAATAATGTAACAATGGTTATATCGTCGGATTGTTCGTGCTTGCCGACGAACTTTGCCAAATCCTCGCGCAGGTTTCCGGCGATATTGCCGGTATTTTTTTCAAGTACCATTTTTGAAATTGACGCCGCCAATCTTTCTTCCAAGAAAAATTCTTCCTGCTCATTCAACGCCTCTGTTACACCGTCAGAATACAAAACCAAAACATCGCCGCTTTTCAAAGTTGTTTCCAATTTTTTGAAGGGAATATCTTCAATCGAGCCGAGCATTGCGCCGGAGCGTTTTTTCAAATATTCAAATGAGCCGTCGCCGTGAACAATCAGCGGGCTTGTATGCCCTGCGTTGACGTAAATTAATTTGCCGGTTGAAATTTCGTAAATGACGCCGACCGCCGTTGCAAACATTCCCGTTTCGTTGTTTTCGCAAAGTTGGTTGTTTGTTTCGGCAAAAATTGTTGTCAACGAAATATCTTTTCTGAATGAAATTTTGTGATGAATCAGCGTATAAGTTATCGTCATAAAAAGCGAAGCCGAAATACCCTTGTCCGAAATGTCAGAAACAACAATAAAAATATGGTCGTCGTCCAGTGCTTTAAAATCGTAAAAATCGCCGCCGACAGTCAACGCGGGATCCATTAACGCCTCAATGTGTACCGCGTCAAATTCGTCATTGATTGTTTCAGGCTCCGGCAACAGGGACGCTTGAATATTTTTTGCAATGTCAAGTTGCGTTTGAGTTTTGGCGCGTTCGGATAAAGTAATTCGCAAATCTTCAATATATTTGTAGATACTTTCCAGCATTTTTTTTAACGTGGTTGAAAGTAATTCTATTTCGTCGCCGGAATGTACAACTTCAAATTTAATTTTGTCTTTTTCGGGGTCTGAATTGATAAAACGCGCGGCTGTTTCCGTGATATCGGTCAGCGGCTTTACGATATTTCTTTCAATGTACCAAATTAAACCAAGCTGAATCGTCAATGTAAAATGCAATACCAAAAAAGTATTTTCGTAAAACTTCAGCCAAATTTCGCTTGACGAATAATCGCCGCTCATACTTACAAAAGAATATCCCGACAAAAAAATTGTCAAGCAAACCATAAAAAGGCAGAATCCTTTTGTAAGCCGGTAAAAAATTGGTTGCGGGATTAAAACCGGTCCTTGCAAAATTTCCGGCATCGGGCGCAGTAAGTAAACAAAAAACGCCAGCGCAAAAATTCGCCGCTCAATTATAAGACTGTCAAAATATTCTACAGGAAATGAAACTATGTACGCCGAAATAATTACCAATACCGCCAAAATAAAATTGAACGCTCGCGCAGATATTTTGGTAGCTTTTTTTGACGCGGGACGGTAAAATTCGTAGTTGGTACTCATCAGCATTAAAAGTACCGGCAACCCCAACAAAATATTTACATCCCAGTTGTTCAGCATTATCAAAAAGAAAAAGTCCCACGCCGAATTCAGCCACGGCGAAAAAGTGTTAATCAGAGTGAAATAAAAACTTGTAACGACGGCAACAATCAGCTGAATCAAAATGTAGCGTATGATATTTTTCAGATTGACGGCGAACGGGTTTTCAACAGGCTTTAAAAAAAGCGTGTGCCACATTATGTAACTCAAAAACGCCATCAGCGAATTTCCCATTGAACCGAGAATATACTTTATTATTTCGGCGTTCCATTGAAAATACGGCGAAAAAGTATCTGCAATAAAATTGCCAATTCCAATTCCAATCGCTCCCGCCGGTCCCCACATTATCCCAAAAATTGGCGCAAGAAATGACGAGATACGAATATTTGTATTTTTCAAGTCGAAAATGTACAGAAAAAGAATCAATACGGCAGCATAACAAAAAGCCGCAACGCCGCCGCGCATTACCAATTTTTTCAAATTAATCACCCTAAAAATTTTAAATCCATAACCGCGCCGAGTTTTTCAATGAAATTTTTCTCAACGAATGACGCGCGCTCCGCCGGTAAATATCCCGAATACGACGAGCGGCAAATATCAACAGCCGCCGGTTGCAACTTGACTTGTACAAAATATTTTATCAGCCTGTCAATTCGTTTCAAAATTTTTTCTTCACTAGGCAACGGGTCTCTGTTTAAATTTTCAGCGTATACCAAAAAATACCTGCCGCCCTCTTCCTTGAAAGTTAAAAATTTGCGCGGTAAAATTCGGAACGGGTTATTTTTATTTTGGACAATGTCAGCATAAGCCGCCGCCGTAATTTCAACGCGCTTTTCAGGTACGCTTTTCAGTGAATCATCCCAACAAAAATAATCCAAGTCAATATCAAGTACCAAATTTTCGGCAGGAAATTTATCATCGTCATTTAAGCCGCCGTCAATTTTGGTAAAGAATTTGTAGCGGCTGTCAGGTTTATTTTTTTCGCCGGAATGTATGAAGGGAATATATTTGCCGGATTCAAGTTGAGAATCTGCGCGACGTACAAAAAGATTTTCAGTTTGCAAAGCTTGCGGTTTTAAATTCTTCAAAATGTGAACGGTGGAAAAAATTTTTTGGTACAGCGCGGGGTAAATAAAATCTGCAATTCCCAAAAAGTTATAGGTAAATTCTTTAGCCTGCGCGACAGTTTGCGGCAGATTGTCAAAGTTGCAAGCGTAACCGCCGCACTCAAAATCGTCGTGATGGTCGACGTGCAACAAATAATTTGAGTCCTGCGCGAGGAAATTATTTTCAATGAAAAAACGCCACGCCCAAAAAGCCTCGTGGTGTTCGTCAACAATGATAACCGGTACAGCCATTTACTTTTCAACCTCAACTTCATTTGAATTAATCAAAGATTCTTGCAACGCTTTTTTCGGCGAATTTGAATTTTGCTCGGCGGCAACGTAAACCGGCACATTGATAACAACGGGAATACCGGTAGCCTTATCCAACGCGGCGCGGGCGATATTGTAACTGTAAAGCGCGTTGTAGTAATTCGTTTGCGCTTCAGTCAATTTTTCCTGCGCGTCCATAACTGAAAGGTTAGTGTCAATTCCTTCACTGTATCGCAACTGCGCAATAAAATAATCTTCTTCCGCCATTTTAATTGCGTCGGCGGTTGTGCGAATATTTTTTTCGGCTGAAGTTAAATCAGTGTAAGCCTTTGTAACTTCAAGTTCGATTCGCTCTTTCATCTGCAGGGCTTGAGATTTAATTTTTTCAAGTTCAGACTGCGCCGCGTGAACTTGCGAAGAAGTAACGCCGTTATCAAAAATATCCCAAGATAAACTTAAACCGGCACTCCAACTTTCGCTGTGATTTTGGCTGAAAGAACCTTCACCGGCAACATTTTTATTAATGCTTGCCGAAACACTCGGACGATAACCGCCCTTTGCAGATTTTAGCGACATTTCAGCTTGTTTAATTGCGTATTCGGCGGCAATACCGTCGGGGCGATTTTCCAGCGCGTAGGCGATACATTCTTCAAGAGTTTTTGAATATTTTTCGTAAGTCAATTCATCCTTAGCCGCCAAATTGGTATTAATTGGCAAGCCGATTAAATTATTTAAATCTGCCATTGAGTTTAAATAATCGCCTTCGGCAGTAACCAAAGATTGTTGACGCGCGGCAAGCTGAACTTTTGAAGCGAGCACGTCAGATTTTGCGATTGTTCCAACTTCATATTGAAAATTTACGTTGTTTAAATGTTCCTGCAACAAATTCACGGCGTCTTGTTCGATTTTCATTAAGGCGCGGCGTTGCAACATTTGATAGTAAGCCGCCGTTGTTTGATATTTAATTTCCTGAATTGTATTTTCAAGCGTCAAATCTGCCTGATTAATTCTGTAGCGCGTGTAGTCAATTTGAGATTCTTGACGCCCGCCGGTATACAGCGGCATTTCAATTCCGATTGAGTTTGTAAATTCGTTATCGTAGGAGGGATATTGGCTGCTGTCGTAGTCGTGCCCTTCCCTGTAGCTTGAATAATCCCGCCCGCCAATGTGCATAACTGAAGAATTCCACGTTAATTTCGGACCCATAGTGCGGCGCGCCTGCGAATGTGCCCATAGCGCAGATTCTCTGTCTTTTACTGATTGTTCAATGGAGCGGTTATTCAGCAACGCCATTTGAATACTTTGCTTTAAATCTATTGTTAAAGTTTCTGCCGCTGAAATTTTTACCGGCGAACTGAATAAAAGCACGCCGACGATTAATCCGGCTTTCAAAAATTTTTTCAAAGTGCCGCCGCCTCCTTTTTCAAAATATCAAGAATACTGTTGCCGGTTATGAAACAAAATTGTTCGGTAAAATTTTCAAGCTCGTTAATTTTTTCCACAACGTCCAAAACCTTATCAACGCTTGAATAGACAATTTCACGTTCGGCAGGAATTACTTTTTGACAATAAAAGCTAAGCCGCCCGTTACACTTGTTGCCGTGTAAACCGAAAAATAATCTTTGTCGCGCAGGGCTGAAATTTCCGAACGCGGCAATTTGTCCGAGCGCGTCCGCCAAAATTTCGTCCAGTGCGTGATTTTTCATACCGCCCAAAATTCTTAAAATTTCATAGTGCGCGGCTTCGTGGCGCAAGCGCAGTTTGTGTGAAATTTTCAACCATTCATCCTCGCGCAGATTTAATTTTTCGGAGGAAATGTTGCTGTAAGGGGCGCGGTTTAAAAGTATCAAGCGGTGTTTGAAAATTTTTTTGTTTTTGGCAGAAATTGTGAAGGCGTTGACTGTCAACGGGTAATTGCCGCAAATATTTTTACCGTTCAATAAAGCCTCCATATTCAAAAAATCTTCGCGGCTTGCAGTTTCAATTACAGGCAATTTGCCGCCCAATGTTTGTGCAAAATAAATTTTTACCGCCGAAATATTTTGCCAGGTAAAATTTTCTGTATTTAGATTTAACTTTTTATTGAAAAAATTTAGCACGGGCGCACCGTCAATTTCTTTCCATTGTTGTACAAAATTTTCATTCGGCAGCGGCAGTGTCGGAAAAACTTGTGGCAACTTGTAACAATGTGATAAATATTCTTGCGCGGTTAATTCCATTTTACGCCACCTGCCTTTTAACCAATCCTGCGAATAATCCGCCCTGCGCGACGAGTTCATCAAAAGTACCGCTTTCAACAAGCCGCCCTCTGTCCATAACCAAAATTCTATCGCAGTTTCTGATAGTACTAAGGCGATGCGCGACAACAATTCTTGTGGCGTGCATTTTTTCAAGACTTTCAGTAACGATGGCTTGAGTGCGGTTGTCAAGCGCGGAGGTTGCCTCGTCAAAAATTAAAATTGCAGGTTTCGCCGCCAATGCACGCGCGATTAAAATTCTTTGACGTTGCCCGCCGGAAATATTGGAACTGCCTTCAGAAATAACAGTCTGCATACCCATTGGCATTTTCTTTATATCGTCAGCAATTCCCGCCGCTTCAGCCGCCGCCCAAGCGTCATTCATTGTTAAGGCGGTAGTACCTACAATGTTGGTGAAAATATCGCCGCTCATTAATTGCCCGTTTTGCAAGACGACGCCCATTTGACTGCGCACGCTCGGCAAAGATAATTCGGCTAAATCTTGTCCGTCAAAATAAACTGCGCCGCTTTTTGGTTCTTCAAAGCCTAACAATAATCTGATTAAAGTGGACTTGCCGCAACCGCTTTTACCGACAATCGCCACGTTTTCGCCCGCGCCTATTCTGAAGCTTACATCGTGCAAAACGTCAGGTTTATCTTCGCCGTATGCAAAGGTTATGTGATTTACTTCTATTGCGCCGGTTAATACGTCCGCGTCTACCCTGTCTTCAGCTATTTCCGGCTCCGCCTCCAATATCGGGCGTAACTGTTCAATTTGCGGCTTGATACTGTAAATCTGCCCTATCAAAGGTATAAAAGTATTGACTGTTGAATTAAAAGCCGTGAAGGCACTTTGAAAGGCTATAAATTGCGCGTAACTTATCCCCTGCGCGTTTTCATTAACCACATAAATTACAACGTAATATAAAATCATCGTCAAAATAAAAGGCTGCATTCCGCTGATAATTCCGCTGTAATTGCCCTGCCAACGTAACTTTAAATTCCACTTCCACTCTTCGCCAAAGGCTTTGCTCCATAAATAATAAGCTTGCTCTTCCGCGCCTTGTATCCTGAATTTTGCAAGCCCTGTAAATATTTGCTGAACTAAGCCCGCCGTTTTGTTTTTCGCCTCAATCAAGCCGCTTTGATATGTGACTACGCGCCGATATATTAAAATCATTAAACCGGTATAAAAAATCCATACCAGCATCGCCGTTGCAGTCAATTTCAAACTGTAGTAACACATCAAAATTAAACTCCAAAAAGAAAATAAAATGTTAAAGACGGTCGATACAAATTCGCCGCTGATTAAACTTTTTATCGCTTGAAGTCCGCCCATTCTTTGTGACAGTTCGCCGCTCGTAAATTTCCTGAAAAATTTTGTCGGCAAAGTTAAAAGCCGCCCCCATAACGCCGCCTCGGTTGCCATATCAAGTTTTGTTGAAATTCTCAATACAGCAACGCTACGCACGATTGACACCGCCGCCAATGTAAAAGCCGTGACTATCGATACTTGCGTTACTGTTGCCAAACCTTGCCGGTCAAGTATTGGGATTATATCTGCGAAAATACTTTCTGTGATTATCGGCGTGATGAGCGGGATTAACCCTGCAATGAAACTTGCAAAGATTATCGCGCGGCAGTCAACCTTCCAACATTGCCGGTACATAAACTTGAATAAATCCATAACGCTAAGTTTACGCGTCGGAAAACCGGCGTAACAGATAAACGCGCTTTTGTCAATTTTTGCGGCAACCGCGTCTGTTATCGTTACGCCCGCCGGATTTTCGGCTGTTACGAGCTTGTAGCGGTCAACGTCCACAGGTATTATCGCCGCCAATGATTTCTTTTCGCCAAAATATCCCAACATTACGCCGCTGTCTTTGCGGTGCCAGCCGTCAACCAAACTAATCAAGCGAATTTGCATATTTGCTTTTTGAACAAGCCGCCGAATCAAACCAACTTGGTCCAACTTTTTTACAATTTCCGGCGAAATGCTGATATTGTTTATTGGCATTTCAAGTGCGCGCGCAACCGCCGTAACTATAAAAGCCGTTTCTTCAAGTTTAGAATTTTGGTCTCCAATTTTTTCTTGAATTAAATCCTCTTTGCCCAAAAGACTGTTAATCGCAGAATCAATCAGATATTTTTGGTGGTTACTGCGAACTTCAAGACGCTTTGAAAATTTTTTGTCTTCAGCTTGAAAACGAATACCCAGCAACATTGAAAACATTGACTCATTGTCTTCAAAGGCGTATTGCAATTCTTCAGCGTCGTTTTCATATTCGTTTAAAAAATTTGGATTCAACCAATTTTGAAGTACATCATCGCCCTTGTCAGCCATAAGCCGGAGCCATGACAGCTTGATTAATTCCGAAAACCAATGCTTCATTAATTTGCAGCTGTCTTGCGGTTCAAAATCTTCAAACGGGATTATTTCAATTTCTGAATCGTCGACAGCGTAAAGCATTATGTCAATTCTGCCAAATTCATCCAATGAAGGATAAGCGGCAAAATCTTTTTCAAGTTTCATCAAAAAAATTTGGCGGAAGGAAGATTTTTCTTGCGTTACGGCGTAAACTTCCAAATTGCCGCTTTTTACAAATACAAAAGATTCTTCATCTGTAATTCGGAAACGTTGCCCTGCACTTAAAATCAAGCCGCTCCCTCCTTAATCATTCAGCGTATCAGAATTATTATCTTGGTTAGATTCAGCAAGCAGTCTGTGATACGGTCCGTCGTGTTGCATCATTTCGCGGTGCGTGCCGCGTTCAACAACTTTTCCCCTGTCCAAAACAATAATTTCATCTGCGTCACGAATTGTTGAAAGTCTATGTGCCACGATAAAACAGGAACAGCCGCGTTGCCGGATATTTTCAAGTACAATTTGTTCAGTCATAGGGTCAAGCGCACTTGTTGCTTCGTCCAAAATTAAAATTGAAGGATTGGTAGCTAACGCCCGCGCAATTTCCAAACGTTGACGTTGCCCGCCGCTGAAATTTAAGCCGCCTTCTTCAACTTGCGCTTCATAGCCGCCATTAAGTCTCAAAATATCTTCGTGGATGCAAGCATCTTTTGCCGCCTGAATGATATCTGCGCGACGAATTGAAGTATCAAAAAGCGAAATATTTTCTTTGACAGTACCGGTAATTTGAAAAATATCTTGGTCAACGCTCGCCATAGAATTAACAATAACCGAATGAGGAATATTTTTGCGATTGACGCCGTCAAATAAAACTTCGCCGCTCCATTGTTCATAAAGCCCCGTTAAAACTTTTGCAAGAGTAGATTTACCGGAGCCGCTAAAACCAACAACAGCCACCCAACGCCCGGGTTCAAGGTGTAAATTAAAATCCTGCAAGAGCGGCGGTTCAAGCGGGCTGTAACCGAAATTAATATTAACAAAGTCAATTTCGCCTGAAAGTCTGTCGCCATTGAAAGTAAAATTGCTGTCTTCAGGATAATTCAAGCGGTCAATATCGTAGCGTTGCACGTCGTCAAGGCGTTGCATTTGCATTTCTGTACTTTGCAAAGTTGTACCAAGATTAATTAACTTATTGAAAGGTTCTTGGAAACTGCCCATAAGATTTTGAAAAGCCATAAAAATACCGGCAGTCATAACGCCTTCCATAATCGAAAAGCCGCCGACCGTCATAATAATTGCGGAGTTTAAGCCGCCCATCAGCGAAGGCAAAATAGACGCAGTCAAAGACCACATTTGAACTTCTTGAGTTGAAATTAAAACTTTGGCGCGGTAACCTGCCCACTTTGAAAAGAAATCCGTTTCGTTGCCGTTGGCTTTAATTGTTTCAATCATCATTAAGCCGTTCATTGCCGTGCCGTATTCCTTGCCTTGGTCTTGCTGAATCTTCATATTCATATCAGTAAGCTTGCGGCGCATAAGCAAAAAAGCGGCTAAGTCAATCAAACTGAACGCAACGCCAATGATTGTAAGAGAAACGCTGTACTGTAACAGTAACATTAAATAAAAAAGTGCAACAAAAAAATCCAATACGGCAGTAGCGGCAGAACCGGAAAGTACACCGGCGATAGACTCATTAAAAGAAATACGCGAGGCAATTTCCGCCGCGTAACGTTGCTGGAAGAATTGGAGCGGCAGGCGTATAACGTGCCAAAAAAATTTTGAAGAATCTGCAAGCGTCAACTTTTCCTGCCACTTCGTTAAAACAATGGAGCGCAGCCACGTCATAAAGCCGCTTAAAACTAAAGAAATTCCCATTGCGATACAAAGTTTAGTCATCCAGTCGGGGTGCTTGCCGGTTAAAATATCGTCCAAGAAAATCTGATTGAATACAGGCGATGCAAGTCCCGGAAAAATCATCCCAATACCGATAAAAATAATAAAAAGCATCGCCCATTTGTCTTTCATCAGCTTTTTTGCGGTTGCCTTAACAATGCTGTAACGTTCGCCCTCTTTGACAAATTTTTCATTCGGCTTGATTCTTAAAGAAATACCGGTGTATGAAGTGCGGAATTCTTCCCATGGAATTTGCCGCCTTCCCATTGCCGGGTCATTCAAGTAAGCAACGTTATTTACAATACCTTCAAGTACAACAAAATGATTAAATTCCCAGTGAATAATCAAAGGGAAGTCTTCAGCAGTTTTTTCTTTCAACTTGTCAGCAGACCAGCGATAACCTTTAGCTTCGCAATTTCTGTTTCGCGCAGCTTTTAAAACACAGCTTGCCTTTGAGCCGTCACGATTGACGCCGCATTCTTGCCGCAATTTTTCAAGCGGTATCCATTGCCCGTAATGTGCCAAAATCATTGCAAGGGACGCCGCGCCACATTCGGTCGCTTCCATTTGTAAAATTGTTGGAACTTTTACGCGGGTACTATTTTTGTAAAAAAATTTTTTCAGCTTGTCAAACATAGTTACCTGCTCCTAAGCCACTGCGAAACTTTGTAGAAAACTTTTTCAATAGGCGGCGTGCGCTCGATAATGATTGAGCCCGTGCAAAAACTGCCTGCGGTAATTGGTTTATGTTCACCGACAACGGAAGTCCAAAGATAACCACTGTCAGAATTATCATCTTTGACTAAATCAAATTTGACTTCCATAAGCGCGGAGTTTTGCGCCTGTTGAATCCACTGTGCAAGTTGCGGGTTGCCGAGATTTTTTTCAATAATCTGTGAAGAAACGGGATATTGAGAAACTGAACGTACAACGCCAATTAAAGAGCCGGATTGTGAAGTGTCGACGCCGTTGGGCGCAAGTTGAATACTCATACCGGGTTCAATGCGCTTGCCTTTATCAACAGGCACGTACAAAATACCGGTAAGTTCGTCACGGTTTTGAGTAAGGCGAATTGTACAAATAGGCGCGCCGTTTGAAATGATTGAGCCTTTGCCGACAAGCACTTCATCTACAATACCGTCATAATCGCTGTAAACATTTTCAGCCACGTTTTGTTGGTTTCTCTTTGCGCCGTACTGATAAACACGTTCGAGAGCGTCGCGGTCTGAAGTTGCAAGGCTCATACCGTATTTAGTCATTCGAGTATCTGCGGATTGGTCAGCCTGTTCAATCTGCGCGATTAAATCGCCGCGCTTGACTTGAGAGCCGGTCTTTACAAAAATTTTGTCGATTTTACCGGCGGAAATGTGCGAAACATTGACAACGCCGGCAGAATCAAGGATTAAGCCCATACCGTCAGCCTTGACAGTGAACGCGCCGAAAAGCGACCATAAAAGAATAGAAAAAAGAATAACGCCCACAGCGGCAAGAGACATCCAGCCAATAGGCGTAGTAATTGAAAGCATCATATCAAGGCGTTCAGGGGAGCGTAATTTATCGAGAGCCTCTTTTGAAAAAATCTGTGAATTGTCAGCCATCATTGCACCTCCTCAAGAGTAACGCTAGCCTTCATACCATCTTCAAGCCCGCTAACGCCGGAAGTAATAACAATTTCACCAACATTAAGACCGGAAATAATTTCAATAAATTGTCCGTCGTCAACGCCGGTATTAATATTTCTGCGTTGCAAAATACCGTTATCATCGACAACGAAAACCGCCGAATTTGAAGGGTCAATCATAGCGGTAAGCGGTACGGTTAAGCAGTCCTGCGCGAAAAGGGATTGTATTTCGACGTTGTTATAAGCTTGCGGTTCAAGCAAACCGGCGGCGTTATTGACTTGAAAAATAATGGAGCGAATAGCGGCAGGTTGAGAAACAGCGGGGGAAATATCGAAAATTTGAGCGGTAAATTGTTGAGCCGCGCCCGCGTTGCCGGATTCATATTCAGTATCATAAATTTTGGTAAATTCCGCGCGGTTGAAATTAAGTGAAACATTGCGCCCGGCGGCAAGTCTTTTAGCCAATTCATCATCAACCGGCATTGAAAAATAAAGTTGTTTAAAATTACCGATAAGTGCAAGCGGTGTACCGGCTGTAACGTAGGAGCCGATTTGTTTGTAAATAATTAAAACTTCGCCATCGATAGGCGCGGCAACTTGAGAATGTGCACTTTCAGCAAGCAGTTGTTGTTTTTGAGCGTTGAGAGAATCCCGTTGAGCGACAGTTTGTTGGCGTTGTAAATGTGCAACCTCCAAATTAACTTGCGCTTCTTTGTACATAGCAATAACTTCATCATATTTTTCAGCTGAAACAGCGTCGTGTTCACGAAGGCGGGTATAGCGCAGATAATCATTTTTGGCGCGGGCAAGGTACGTTTCAGCTTTAACAATATCGTTATCAGCCTTTAAAATATCACTTTCAGCGCGCAGAATATCAATTTCAGCCTGTTTAATTTTCAGCGGGTACTGTTCATTGGTTAAATCAAAAAGAATCTGCCCTGTATGGACGAAATCATTTTTCTGTACATTAATTGAGCTGATTCTGCCGTCAATAAGTGCGATAGTGTCAGTCATTTCATTTGAATAAAGATTAACCGTGTCAAGAACAACGCGCGTTTTAATTTTACGAATTTCAGCCTTTGCGCCTTGCAGCGGTATTCTTCTGTCAGCCATACGCTCGGCAATGACATTTTCGCCCGCCCTGTTCAAATACGCGCCGTAAGAAATAATTCCAATTACAATAATAAGTACAATAGCCAATCCCAGTAAAAAAAACTTTTTCAAAAATAAATCACCTCCAAATTAAATTTGTTGAGGGAGCGGGCATTTTGTATCGCTCATAGTCAATTCATTTTTAAAATTCCAAACAACCGCCATACACGGCAAGCAATTTTTTTTGTACTTGCAGGTCGCGCAGGGCTTGTCGATTCTGTCTTCAGCAGTGCGCAAAAGTTTTAAAGTTTTTGAGTTTTGCCAATAATCGGCAATGGTTGAAAATTTTTCTTTCATTGTGAAAAGATGACGGCACGGCGTCAAATAACCGTCAACGCTTATGCTTAAACCGTCCCTGCCCGCGCCGCAACCTCTGCTTATTCCGGTATTCAAATTTACAAAAAATCTTTCGCCGACAACTGCGCGAAGTTGCGAAAAACATTCTTCAATTTCAATTTGAACTTTGCCGTTGTAACTGCGAATTTTTTTTGAAATGTCAAGAATTTGTTGGCGCGTCGGAATACTGGGCATTTGAGAATTTTTATCCGGCTTAAACATCATAACCGCCAAAGTTTTAACGTCGAAATTTTCGGCAAGCGTCAACATATTTTCAAAATCAGTCGCGTTGAAAGAGTGCATAACCCAATTAATCAAAGTGCGGTTGTAATTCAATTTTTTCAAATTTTCAAGCGCGGTAATTGCAAGGTCGTAACCGTCGCGGCTCAAAGAATTTATTTCATTTGTACTGCCGTTAAGCGAAATGCAAATATCGGCAACACCGCTTTTAATCAACTCGCGCAGATTTTCAAGCGTGCATTTGTAGCCGGAAAGTGCCACGTTCGCCTCAAGATTCAGCCGCGCACATTCAGCAACAAGTTCAAAAAGGTAAGGATAGCAAAAAGTTTCGCCGCCGCTTAAATTTACAGCTTGAACGCCGGAGCTTGCCGCTTGCCGTATCCAATACAGCGCAGTTTCTTTATCCATATTTTGACCGGTGGATAAATCGCAGTAACATTGCGGGCAGTTTAGCGGACATTTGGTGGTAAGTTCCAGATTCATAATCAGCGGCGCAGAATAGGCGCGGAAGTCGTGCGGGTAAAGTACGTCGCCTTGTCGCAGGTACGCCTTAGCCTTTGAAATTTCGCCGCCCTCAAATGCAAATTTAAAATGTGAAATATCGTTTTGAATGTAGGGCGAAAATTGCGGGAACTCGTCAACGAATTTTAAAACATCTTGCATTTTTTCAGCTGTGCAAAGATTTTCCGCACGCAATTTTTCAAGCAATTTTTTTATGGTGGCGGTAGATTTATTGACAGTGCCGAAATTAATACCGATTTTTTGAGAAATTGAGTCAGGGAAAATATCAAAGTCGATAATAAATTTTTTCCTGTCGGCGAAATTTTCAAACATCGCCAGAATTGCGTTTAAACGGCTCAAATCGCCGCTCCAAATTTTTTTAAGGGTTTCTGTCGTAAAACTGCGCGAGGCGTCATTTACAAATACTCTAAGGCTGTCTGCGGGCTTCCTAAAAGTCATTGCTCCAATTTGATAAATTCCGACGTCAGCAAAGAGTTCAAAAACTTTTTCCAGCATTGGACGCACGGCTTGAATTGTTTCAACCGGCGCAATTTTCGGCAAGACCGTCGCGCAGGTTTTTTCTAAATCAGCGGGCGTTTTAATTTGTGTAGCGTCAACAAAGTAACAAGGCTGAATTGGCGTTTCTTTGCAAGCGTCAAAATCAAGTTCAAGCCAATATTCCGCTACAAAATTATCGCCGTCAAGCCTGATTGAATAATCACAAGTTTTTTCGTTGTTGGAAAGTACAATTTCTAAAATAGTTTCGTGCGTTTCCAAGTTGCCGAACTGATTAAGCACATTTTCAAGGCGGCTGTAACATTCGGCGTCAAATAAATTTTGATATTCATTTTGGCGGAAATATGCAAGGAAATTTTTTACCGAATTCAAGATTTTCTCACCTTACCAAAATTGAGAGGCTAACTGAACAAACAATTAGCCCCTCATAGTGTCAGATTTTACAAGTAGTGTGGTGGTGCTGTAGTCTTGTAGTTTTACTATCCCACTACCCAACTACCCCACTACAACACTATTTTACCAGCGACGGCGAGTAAGAGTGTGAACCAAATCGCCGACTCTGCAAATTGTATCTACTGCAATATCAATAATATCTCCCGCTATACCTACGCCGCCCGCGACATTTTCGAGTTGGTCGTCAGAAAGTTCTTCTGTATTGTTAAGGCGGGTTGCGATGCCTTCACGAATAGTTTTAATTTCGTCAAGGCTTAACTCAACATCTTTTGCCGCCAAAAACTTTTGAACTTCTTCATCAGTTTCAAGTTCCAAAAGTTCCTTGACTGCCGCCTCATCTTTCAAAAGTTCAGCAAGTTGTTCATTCATAGTTAAAACCTCACAAATTTAATTTATGCAGATTGAGAATTTTTAAGAGAATCAAGAAGTTCTTCAACCTGCGCGATATTCAGTTCAACGCGGTAGGCGTCCAAAAATTGGCGGGCGTCATCAGCGTTTTCTTGTTCCAAAAGTTCTTCGACAAATTCGGCATTTTGGAGCAATTCTTCAAGACTTGTATTCATCCAATTTGCCTCCTTAAAATCTGCGCGATATGAAAATTACCAACGACGATACTTATTGCCGGGGTACGGACGCAAATTAGGCAAGTTGACTATTCCGCCGGGCAGTATTGGATTATAAACCTGAACATTCAATGACGCGCCGCCCGCAACGTTTTCAAGTTGGGAATCGTCCATTTCGCCTTCAGATTGTGCGGCTAATGCTTGTTGAATTTTTTCAAGGTCTTCAATGGAAATTTCGACGCCCTTGCCGGCCAAAAACTTTTGCGCATCTTCAGCCGTTTCTTGCTCCAAAAGTTCTTTAACAACGGCTTCATCTTTCAAAAGTTCATTAAGTTTTTCGTTCATAGTTAAAACCTCCCAATTACCAGCGGCGGCGCGTCCATTCGTGAACTTTTGCCCCGAGAGTAGCAAGCCCGCTGCCTGCCGCCAAAAGTCCGCCTGCGATTAAAACTGCGGTAGTAACAGCTAAGCCGCCCGCAACATTTTCAAGTTGTTCATCTGAAACTTCATCAGAATCTTTATTTTCAAGTTGGTTAGCGAGTTCGGCTTTGGTTGCTTCAATTTCTTCAAGGGTAAGTTCGACGCCCTGCGCTTTAACGGCGGCTTGCACTTCCTCTGCCGTCTCCATTGCCATAACTTTTGCAACAAATTCTTTGTCAGCGAAAATTTCTTTTATCTTTGCAACTTTTTGTTCGTCAGTCATTTTATATCCTCCAAAATAATTTTTTACCAGCGGCGACCTCTGCTCTCCCTGTTTTCACGAACAGCCGCGCCAATTCCTACTCCTACACTGCCGCCAACTAAAACGCCCATACCGATAAGGAAAAGCGTTCCGGCAATAGCGAAACCGCCTGCAACTTGTTCAAGCTGTGAATCGTCCAATTCTTCGCCGTTTTCTTGCATTTTAATGAGTTGTTCGCGGGCAGCGGTAATTTCGTCAAGTGAAAGTTCAACACCCTTTTCTTTAACGGCGGCTTGAACTTCCTCTGCCGTTTCCATTTCCATAACTTTTACCGCAAAATCTTTGTCGGCGAAAATTTCTTTAAGCTTTTCGGCTTTTTGTTCTTCAGTCATTTTTTTACCTCTGAATTACCAGCGACGGCGTGTCCATTCGTGAACGCCTTTTGCAAGTGATGCAATGCCGCCTATTGCGCCCGCGCCGATAATTGCCGCGCAAACAATCGTAGTAACTGCGAAGCCGCCTGCAACGTTTTCAAGTTGTTCGTCTGAAATTTCATCTGAATCAGGGTTTTCAAGTTGATTGGCAAGTTCAGCCTTAGTTGCCTCAATTTCTTCAAGGGTAAGTTCGACGCCCTGCGCTTTTACTGCGGCTTGCACTTCCTCTGCCGTTTCCATTTCCATAACTTTTGCAACAAAATCTTTGTCGGCGAAAATTTCCTTCACCTTTGCAATTTTTTCATTGTCATTCATAGGAATAAACCTCCTGAATTTTTGATTGTCGAAACTGAATTTTGCCTCAAAGTTTCTACATTTTGCATTTTAGCAAGTAAAAAAAATTTTTCAATAAAACTTAAAAAAGTGTAACTTGCCTTGAAAAAGTGTATCTATTTGACGAATCCCAAAGTAAGATGATTAGCTTTTTGCCCTTGAAAATTTTCATAGGCGTAACTCAAATTTACGAAAGTTTTTTTGACAAAGGCAATACCGAAGCCGCCGATTTTTCTGTCTTGAATTTCAGATTTATCAACGGAGCGCGGGTCAATTTTATCAAGCGGATTAAACGGCGTGCCGTAGTCTGCCAACTCAAAATAAAAAATATTGTGCGTTTCATCGTCGTAAACTTTTACAAAAATATCGCCGCCGTCTTTGTAGGCGTAGTGAATAATGTTTATGACAATTTCTTCAATGCCGAGTTCAAGCCGCAAAAGTTTTTCCTGTTTGACGTTGAAATTTTTGGCGGCGTCAAGAATAAAATCCCTGATACTTTCATAGGCGTTTTCAGTTGCCGGAAATTTTTTCCACGCCGAAAGATTTTCTTGCAAATTAAATACCACCTATTGTAAATCTGCGGCAGATTCATAAATTTGAAAAAGTAAATCTGTACCTGAATCTTCCAAAATTTCCTTAACCATACCGGCAACGCCGCAAAATACAAATTGCTTTTTAGTTTTCTTTGCCTTTTTGCCGGTGCGGAGCAACGCACGAAGTCCCGCGCTTGAGGTGTATTTGAGTTGCGACATATCCAACGCCAAATTTTGGCTCTTGTCGAGAGTATCAAGCAAAGTTTTTTCGGCAACCGCCGCGTTTGTCGTGTCAATTTGTCCAATCGCTTTTAAAATCGTCCAGTTGCCCTGCGCGACTTCCTGAAATTCAATCGAAGTTGCCATTAAATTACCGCCTTTCAATTCGATTCATCAATTATTTTGTAAATTTCTTCGCTAAAATTTGGAGACCGAAGCGCGCCGGTTTTTTCGTCAAGCCACTTTTGCCCGCCGTAAAATTTTTTGCCGTAAGCAATATAAAAAGCCATTTCGCCGCTTGCGTCATTGCCGGTTTCTGCCAAACTTCCAACGGGCGGTATATACTGCCAATTTTCATTTATCCGGCAATACATTTTTCTTTCGTCCCATTGGTAAAGGTAATTACAAATTTTTTCGTCGATAACTTTTTGAATTTCGCCGCCGGAAAAATCGTAGCGCACGGTTAAAATTTTGACGGCAATTTGATAATTCGGCGCGTCTTCCTCCAATATTTTAACAGAATTTTTATCGACGTACCACGCCGTTCCCGCGTGCATTCCGCTTAACAAAAAATTTCTGTCTTCATCCAAATAATCCGGAACTTGCGCCGCCGCCGCTTGACTGAAAATCAGCAACGTCGCGCAGATTACCATTAAAAATTTTTTCAACTTGAATCAGCCTCCGAATTGTTATTTTCAAATTTTTACCGGCGAAAATCAATACAACTTCAAAAAGTGTTCACCAAATTCAAAAAGTGTAACAAAATAAAAAAACGTCAAGGCGGAAAAGCTTGACAGTTTCCGTTACAATTATTTGGGTTGCCAAAATTTTTTTTGAAGGATTGATTCAGTTGAATGCGGCTCTTTTAATAACAGTAATTCACCTCGCAGATTCTTACCTTCGATACCTCCCGCTAAAAAATAAAATTTCGCCGGAAGAAAATTTTAAGCTGTGGTTGCGGCTTTTTATTTTGGCAACGTGTACAACTGCCCTGTACAAAAATTTTTTTGAAGTATTCGGCGTTACCGCTTCAAATTACAAAATAATACTCGGATTCGGCTGGTTGCCGTTTTTCTTAATAACGGTGTTGACGATTCGGCGGCAACTTTCGTATCACTTTTTTATTTTGGGAATGTCGGGGCTATGGATGCTTTCACTACACAATTTGGCGGCGATGGCGGACGCGCTTTTTTTCGCCAATGAAACTCTTGAAATTTTAGCTTTGATTCACGGCGGCTTATACTTAACATTTTTTGCGGTGTTGTTGCCGGTGGAAAAATATTTTTTTGTAGGAATGTCTGACGCGTCATCAATTTTTCAAGACCGCGTGCAGGGAAAATATTTAGCCTTATTGCCGGCACTTTTGGGAATAGGGCATTTTTTGTTGTGGCAAGACGAATACCTTTGGCACGATTGGAACGAAAGATTTTCAAGATTGTACCTGATTTTGGGATTTTTTTACATTTACCAATATATTTTAATAGGAACGAAAAATTTTAATGAACACCAAAAAATTCTGCATGAACAACAACTGCTTAAGGAACAACTGAAATCTTTGGAACAGCACAATCAACTAATCGCCGAAAATCAAGAACAAATGGACGCGCTCAAACAAAATCTGCGCGAGGATTATGAAAAACTCCTTAGCCTTTTGAAACAATCCGACGCTCAAGGCGTACTCAATTTTTTAAATCAAAGGGAAAATCTTTTGGACGCTACAAAAATTATCAGATTCTGCCGCGCGCCGCTAATCAACGCGGCAATTTCAATCTATATGCAACAGGCAAAAAAATTCGGTATTGAGTTTGAACACAAAATAAAAATGCCCGCCGAAATTTTGACGGAAGAAAGTGACTTTGCAATTTTACTTTCAAACTTGCTGGAAAACGCGGTTATCGCCAGTCAAAAACAACCGCCGGACGAGCGCAAAATTTCAATCGTCATAAAATACAACGCCCGCCAATGCCTGTTGGAAGTTTCAAATTTGTACAACGAACCGCTCCGCCTAAACAAAAACGGTTTCCCCTCGACAACTCAAAAAAAGAGCGGACACGGAATAGGTATGCTCTCCGTCGGTACATTCGCCAAAAAATATAAGGCGCAAGTTGCCTTTGAACAACTGAACGGCAAAGTTAGATTTGTAATGTACTGGGAGGAGGCGGCAAAATGATTTTCCTGCTTGTTTCTGCAACCATAGGATTGACGCAGATTTTAAATGCATATCTGCGCTACTTGCCGTTCAGTAAACGAATGACGCTTGAAGAAACACAAACGCTCTGGACAAAATTTCTGGTTTTAGCCGCGCTGCTTTTTGTCGGAGATACGATTTTATTTCAAATTTGCGGCTTAGACGCAACATTTTATAAAATTGCGTTTACTGCCGGCTGGATTTTATATTTTGGAATTGCGGTCGTAACAATCCAAGAAAAATTTATTCGTCATATTTTTGTATTTGGAATGCACGGAATTTGGGCATTGATAGTTCAAGGAATGGCGGCAACTGTCAACGCGGCATTGCAAATTTTTTTTCCTGTCAATGAATTTCTTACGCAGGGAATTTTTAATATATTTTGGCTTGTGATACTTTGGCATTGGGAAAAAGAAATTTTTGTAAATTTGTTACTGCCGGATTATTTTTTTGATGGTAAATATCGCTGGTTTAATGCAATTTTGCCGGTGGTAATTATGGTAGGGATTTATTCGACGATGCTAAACAATGTATTGATTCAACCCTTCAAAGAAAGATTTTTGCGCTTTTTAATTCCAATATTTTTTTTGGTAATGTATCGCTCGGTAAACGTTGCCAACAGAGAAATTGAAAAGAAAAAACGGCGGGAATATTTCAATCAAACTTTACAGCAACAGTTGAAAAATCTGCGCGAGTATAATTTGACGGAGCAGGAAAATCAAAAACAAATGGCGATATTCCGGCACGACCTGCGCCACAATTACCGGCTCATTTCGGCAATGGCTAAGGAAAGCAAATTTCAAGCGGCGATTGAACATATTCAAACTCAAATTGAACTTTTGGGCAAAACTGATGAAACAGATAAATTTTCGGCTAATTCCATTTTAAACGCCGTCATTTTAACCTGTCAAGCGAAGGCGCAAAATTTGGGAATTAAAGTAACAGTCGACGTTCAGGCGTTTGAAATTTCCAACGAAAGCGATTTTACAATTTTAGTTTCCAATCTATTTGACAACGCAATTTCGGCAAGCTTGCGGCAACCGCCTGATTCACGGGAAATTTTTTTGTCAATCCTTCGCGCAGATTTCAAAATTACATTTGAAATATCAAACCGCTGTGAGGAAATTTTGGAACTGAATGAAAACGGCTTGCCGAATTGGCAACACGGCACGGGTATGAAAACCTTGTCGGCGTTTATCGAAAAATATCAAGCGCAAGTGAATTTTACTCAAGCGCGCGGTTGGTTAAAAATTTCTGCAACTTGGCAAGTTCTTTCAACGTGAAACATTTTATCGTCCGTCACGGCTGCAACGTACCTTCAGATTTTGCTGCAAATTCCGAACTCGACAAAAATTCTGCCGAATTATGCTCCTTATACCGGCTTCAAGATATGTAAAAATAGTCATAGTTTTATTTGTACCGCTGTTGTAAATTTTATCTATAACTGTAATTAAAATTAGAAAACATTAATTTTTTGCCTTAAATTCTAATGATCGGAGCGGCGACGGCTTCAAATCCCCCCTCGTATCCGCTCTCAACACTTCACCCCCCAGTATTCGATTTTTCGGATGTACGGACGTTTATCCTGCCGCTGAAATTTCTTGCACATTTTCAAAATTCCTTGCCACTACGCCATTTCTTGGCTAAAATTTAGGGCGTCGCCGATTCTCAAGGCGTATTTTTTTTGCAATTTAATTTTAGTCTGACATATGAAATTATCTTCAATGATTAAACCTTCACATTGCCAAAATTAAGGTATTTTTTGCGTTTTGGATAAAGAACACCAAAAACGCCTTAACCACCCCTTAGCGGGGCTCTCACGCGCTCACAGGGGCATTTCCGCGCTCTTGCTCCAAAACTTTCCGCCAATAAAAAAAGCCGCCTTTCCGGCGGATGATGATTTTTCAAAATTCCATCATCTTTGATTTTTATTCTCAAAATAAGAAAAATTTTTTTAGTTTTCATAATTATAATTACCTGCCTTTAAACATTCACATTGCCAAAATTAAGGTATTTTTGCGTTTTGGACTAAGAACACCAAAAACGCCTTAACCACCCCTTAGCGGGGCTCTCACGCGCTCACAG
>CALDHY010000071.1 GCA_937901445.1 uncultured Selenomonadales bacterium | reverse complement strand
CGTTCTTGATGAAACGTATCAAAAAACCGGCAAAAGCACTTGGGATTCCGACCGAGCTTTTAAGATACAGATAAAAATTGTAAATACGAAAAGCGGCAAAATGGGTTATTTTTGGTTCGATTTTTTTACCGGACAAAGTGAATATGGCAGAGATTGGTTTCTTTCAGTAAACGGTGGTACTGCAAAACGTATGGGATATTGGACGCATCCTGTCCCCAAAATCTTTGATGCTTACAAAGGATTCTGAAATAAATTCATTCAAAAAATTTTTCCCACTCTTTGGAGCGGGATTTTTTATTTTGCAAGAAAATTTGATTGAGTAAAAATTTGCCCGTAAATCGCCTGTAATGCCCTTAAATCGCTTGAAAATCCATTTCGGGTACATTTTACCTAAAAAAGAAAAAGCCGCTCAAAACGGCTCACAGCGGCTTTAAAATTAAAATCGATATATCTTGTAAAATTAACTCCTAATTTCAGAATGAAATGCAAAGGCGTTGTGGTTATGAATCGATTCAAAATTTTCACATTCAACCTCGAACGCCAAAATATTTTCCAGTTGCCGCAACGAAATTACAACGTCGCGCAGAATATCTTCAACAAATTTTGGGTTTTTGTAAGCCGCCTCTGTTACAAATTTTTCGTCTTCACGTTTTAAGAGCGGGTAAATTTTAGCGGAGCCTTGACTTTCAATTAGCCGTACAATTTTTTCAACGTCCAAATTTTCAACGTCATTAAAATCAAGTTTTACGCGGCAAATGGAGCGTTGGTTATGTGCGCCGAACTCCGAAATTTCCTTACTGCAAGGGCAAAGTGAAGTAAACGGCACCGCCAATTTTAAGCTGAAATTTGCATTGGAACTGCGCGAAAAGTTAGCTGAAATTTCGCAGTCAATATCCAATAACGAAATTTTTTCGGAAATTGGCGCGGCGCGTTTTACAAAAAATTTGAACGCCATTTTTATTGCGGCAAAGTCTGTTTCAAGTTTTTCTGTTGCATCAAGTAAAATTTTTTCAATGTCAGAAATTTTTAGCGGCACTGCAGAAAAATCTGTCAAAATTTCAACAAGCCTGCTCATATGTGTACCGCGTATTTTTTCACTCAATGAAACCGTAAATCGTACCTTTGCCAAAACTTGCTGAAATTCGCCGCCGATAAAAAATGAAAAGGGCAAATGTACGCCTGTTACGCCCGTTTGCTGAATTTTTATACCGCGTGTATCTGTCTGATTTTGTACGTCAATCATTTTTGCCCTCTCAATTAACATCGACGCTGACGACGCCTTCAATTCGCTTTATTGCGTCAACAACGACAACGCTTTTTAAACTTCGATGGTTATAAACTTCAAATTCTATAATCAAAATATCTGAATGCTCTTCGTCCGCACGAACTTTAACGCCGCGAACTTTAAGCTGTAAATCGTCAATGCAGGAACTTATATGCATAAGTTGCCCGGGCTTGTCATGAGTATGCACTGTAAGATACAAATTTTTTTCGTGCATTACCCATTCATCAATTCTGGACAAAGTACCGAGCGTCGAAAAAATCAGCGCAGTTGTAAAAAGCGCGCCGGAATAATAGCCCGCGCCAACTGCAAGTCCTACGCCGGAAACTGCCCAAATACAAGCCGCAGTAGTTAAACCGGTGACAGTTAAGCCTTCCTTCATAATTGCGCCCGCGCCGAGAAAACCAATACCGCTTACAACTTGCGCCGCCAATCTTGCGGGGTCTGCGTTTGTTCTTCCCTCGACGTTAAAATATAAAGCCTCACTCAATACCATTATCAAGCACGAGCCGAGACAAACAAGGACGTTTGTTCGCAAGCCGGCAGATTTTCGCCGACTTTGCCGCTCATATCCTATCACGCCGCCCAATACACAGGCCAGCGTTAATCTAAAAAATAGTTCCCATTCAGAAATCAAAACTAATCACCTGTTTAAGGATTAAAGCCTAAGGGCTAAGGATTAGGGATAAAAAAACCTCGTCCCGTTAAAATATACAATGGAAAAAGCCCTCATCTAGAATTATAAATTATGAATAAAAATTATTGCACTAAAATTGCCTTGAACATAGATAAAATTTCTTGCCCGTAATATTTGCCGGGAACTGCCCAACGTCCGTTTAAATCTTGCCAATTACCCAAAATTCTGTCGCCGTAAGCTTCACGCACAAGATAATAGCGCGGGTCAATAATTGGCGTTAAGGGTCTGCGCGTCGAAGAATACGCCAGCAAATGTTGAATATGTGCACGTACGCCCATTTGCGGAGTTGCAAAAAATTCGCCCTTGACGCCGCCGCCGGTTGTTCCCAAACCGCAATAATTGTTTTGTTCAGGGATAACGTCGCCGCCGTATTTGAAAAATCCCGTTTCTTTTAACGCCTGCGCGAACGCCACGTCCGGTCTTATACCTTCACGCTCGCCTTCTTCGTAGTAGTATGAAACAATTTCTTCAGCCGAAATTGGCAAGCTCGGCGAAGGATTATTATTCAAAAGATAACGCACGCATTGTTCCTGCGTTGCCATTGGCGTCCCCATTATCGAAGTATCATAGACTGAAACTGTTTGCGGCACTGAAATATTTTCTTCCGCGTAAGAATCGATACCGTAGCCCCAATATTCCAAGTCATCAGAAGTCAAAATTTCGTGCGGTGTTGTTCCCTGTTTTACAATTTTGTTGTTACTTTGTCTCGCCTCTTTTCCGCTATTAATTTTTGCGTCTGCACCAAGCGGCAGTGAAATTGCAACCGCGCCCAGTACAAAAACCGAAACTAATTTTTTTAAATTCTTACTGTTCAAATTTCTACACCTCATTTTTCACAAAAATTTCAGCTAACTTTGCAAAGTATACACCATAAATTTTTGAAGTGCAAGAATTACTTTCATTTGACGAAAAAATTTTAATTAAAATTTAAAGACAAAATTTTTCTGTTGCTGTATAATCTGCACATAAAATTATAGGAGTTGAAATTTTTATGAGTTTAAAAAATAAAATACTTGCCGGGCTTTTAAGCGGCGCGATAATTTTTACCGGCGGAATTGCATTAAATCCCATACAAGCTGCCCCCGCTGCAACGGATCAGCAACAGGAACGCCCGCGCCATGAACGTCCCCAAATGTCCGATGAACAACGCGCCGAATTTGCCAAAAAAATTGCTGACCATTACGGCGTCAATCAATATGAAGTTGAAGCGGCTTTAAAAAATCACGTTCACTTTGAAGATATAAAAATTGCGGCGAAACTTGCCAAATTAAGCGGTAAATCTTTTTCTGAAGTGCTTGCAATGAAAACCGATTGGCGGCAGGTTGCCGAAAAACTCGGCTTGACTCACCAACAAATTGAAGATTATACAAGAACTGAACGCCTCGAAGAACTTGCTCAACGTTCCAAACTCGACAAAAAAACCGTTGAAAGTCTTTTAAATGATAATTACGATCCGCACGATATTATTATTGCCGGACTTATCGCCAATGCTTCCGGTAAAAATGTTAAAAATGTTCTTTCTAAACGCAAAATTAACAACACGTGGGAAGACGTTGCAAAAGAATTTAAAGTTGACTTGAACAAACTTAGAGATTCGGAGCGCGGGCGTCATTTTGACAGAGACCATGACGATTACGACGACAACGAATAATCTAAAATTTTAAATTGACAACAACGGCACAACTGCCCGAACGGTTGTGCTTTTTTTTGTTGCAAAAATAATCCCGTTGTTGTACGATTAACAAAAAGGAGTTGAACGCCATGAAAATTCAAGGCGCAGTAATTATCGAACAGGGAGTAACTTTCGCAATAGTTGCCGTCAAACAATCCGTCACAAATTACACTTCCAGAATAATCAGCACGCGGCAACAACTACAATATTTTTTCCCAAATATGCCAATAATTTTAATGTCGCTGGATTCAAACGGCACGCCGCACTATTACGGGCGAAGGGATATTGTTGAATTTCTGAAAACCGTTCGCTTGGATCAAATTCCTTGGAAAGAATTTCATATTTATTAATTCAGGCAATAATTTTTAACCTTGGGAATAAAAGACTTTTATTAATTTTTGAAGGAGCAAAGATTTTGGATAGAGCAAGATTTTCCGCAATAAAAACCGTGTACGCCGTTCAAAGTCAAGGCGCGTATTCAAACGTTGCACTCGCGCAGATTTTACGGCAAGAAAAACTTTCAGACCTTGACAGGCGATTTTGTACCGAATTGGTTTACGGCACGATTAAAGCCGGCGCGTCTTTAGATTGGAAAATTTCAAAGTACGTAAACCGCCCGCTTGAAAAAATCGACGAAAAAATTTTAGCCGTCCTGCGCGTTGGAATGTATCAAATTTTTTTCTTGGACAGAGTGCCCAATTCGGCGGCAGTCAATGAATCTGTAGAAATTGCCAAAAAATTCGTCAATATTGGCGCGTCAAAATTTGTAAACGGCGTTTTGCGTTCGGCAGTACGTGAACCGCAAAAATCAGATTTTCCAACTGATGACAGCGTTGAAAGTTTAGCGTTGCAAACTTTTCATCCGGCGTGGCTTGTGAAATTGTTTGTTGAAGAATTTGGGCTTGAAACTGCAAAAAAAATCTGCGCGACGAACAACATTGAGCCGCCGCTTTGTTTGCGCGTCAACTTTTTAAAATCTAATCGTGAAGAAATTTTGAACGCACTAAAAAAATTCGGTGCAACCGCCGAAATTTCTAAACTGGTACCGGAAGGAATTATTTGCAAAAGTCACGGCGCGTTGGACAGTTTCAAGCCGCTGAAAGTCGGAATGTGTCAAGTGCAAGATGAAAGTTCAATGCTTGCCGCGCATTGGTTGAATCCTGCCGAAAATGATTTTGTAATTGATTGTTGCGCCGCGCCCGGCGGTAAAGCCACGCACATTGCCGAGCTTATGAAAAATCACGGGCGAATTATCGCCGCCGATATTTACGAAACTAAACTTGAACTCATTAAAGAAAACGCCAAAAGACTCGGTATAAAAATTATTGAGCCGCTACTTCTTGACGCGCGGGAAATTGGCGATAAATTTTTCAATCAAGCAGACAAAGTTTTGATTGACGCGCCGTGCTCCGGCTTGGGCGTCATTCGGCGAAAGGCTGATTTGCGCTGGAAAAAAACTCTTGCCGAAATTGTCGAATTGCCGAAACTTCAAGCCGAAATTATTTCAAGTGCCGCAAAAGCCGTAAAAAAAGGCGGTACGCTGATTTACAGCACGTGCACAATTATACGCCGTGAAAATGAAGATATTGTGGAAAATTTTCTCAAATTGAACAAAAATTTTAAAATCGTCGAAATGAAAAATTTTCTGCCGCACGTTGACGGCACGGACGGCTTTTTTATTGCCAAATTAGTTAGGAGTTAAAATTTTGGAAAAGAAAAATTTATTCGGCTTAACATTGCCGGAACTTGAAAACGAACTTTCAGACTTGCCGAAATTCCGCGCTAAACAAATTGCCGCGTGGATGTATCAGCGAGGCGCAATTTCTTTTGAAGATATGACAGACCTTTCTAAAAATCTTCGCGCAGATTTAAATTCAAAGTTCACAATTCAAACGCCGCAACTTGTCAAAAAACTGGTTTCAAAAGATAAATTGACGACAAAATTTTTGCTGAAATTTGCAGACGGCGCAGCAGTTGAAGTTGTTTTAATGCGCCACGATTACGGCAACAGCATTTGTATTTCAACGCAGGTCGGCTGCGCGATGGGCTGTAAATTTTGCGCGTCAACATTGAACGGCTTGCAAAGAAATTTGACGGCGGGCGAAATGCTCGGCGAAATTATTTTTGTACAAAATTTCCTGCGCGCCGAAAATAAAAAAATTGATACGCTGGTAATTATGGGGACGGGCGAACCGCTTACCAATTTTGATAATCTGCTAAAAATGCTGAAACTTTTGCACGAAGATTATACTTTAGGTTTAAGCTACAGGAAAATCACAATTTCAACTTGCGGTATTGTTCCCGCAATAAAAAAATTAATCGCCGAAAAAATCCCCGTTACGCTGTCAATTTCGCTGCACGCGCCCAATAACAAATTGCGCTCCGAAATTATGCCGGTAAATTCTGCGTTCCCGCTCAATGAAGTTTTAAAAGCCGGTGAACTTTACGCAACTGAAACGGGGCGGCGTGTAACCTACGAATACATTTTAATTGGCGGCGTAAATGACACTGAAGAACACGCCCGCCAACTTGCAAAAATTTTGAACGGGCAACTTTGCAATGTCAATTTAATCCCTATCAATCCCGTTGACGAAAGAAATTTTCAACGCCCGACTCATAACGCCACGCAAAAATTTTTTCACTTCCTCAACACGCACAATATCAACGCCACTATCAGAAAAGAATTTGGCGACGAAATTAACGCGGCTTGCGGGCAGCTTAGAAATCAGGGATTAGGGATTAGGGATTAGGTTTTAGGGGATTTTTGATATTGCAATTTTAGAGAGTCTAAAATAAAATATTTTGAGTTAATGAAAAGGAAGTGGAAATTTTGAGATTGAGGAAAAAGCCTCATACTTTTGAAAAGCTGGAAAATTTTTCTGACTTTGTAACGGTTGAGAAAATCGACGCCACTCGCGCAGGTCAATGGAAAAAACTTTTTGGCAATGAAAATAAAATTTATGTTGAACTTGGAACAGGCAAGGGCGATTTTATTTCACAACTTGCCGAGCAAAACCCGCAAATAAATTTTATAGGGCTTGAAATGGAAGCAACCGTAGTTTTGGCGGCGGCTCGGAAAATTCAAGAAAAAAATCTTTCCAACGTCAAGCTGATTGTATTTGATATTAATCACATTGAAGAAATTTTTGGCGAAAACGAAATTGACAGGCTGTACATAAATTTTTGTGATCCGTGGCCTAAAAAAAGACACGCAAAACGCCGCTTGACTTACATAACATTTTTGCAAAAGTACAAAAAAATTCTCGTACCAAACGGCGAAATTCACTTTAAAACAGATAACCGCGGGCTTTTTGATTTTTCGCTTGAACAATTTGAACTTGCGAATTTAAAAATTAGCGATGTGACGTACGATTTACACGCCAAAGAGCCTCCGGATAATATCCGTACCGAATACGAAAACAGATTCAGCGCGGCGGGCGTCCCTATCAATCGTTGCGTTGTTACGGTTTAAGGCGGTGATATTTTGGCTACAAGTGCTATTGATGAAAATTCCGAGTCAATCGAACGAAAAAAATTTTGGAATAACGATATGGAAGCGATAATTGGAATAATGTTTGTGCTGATAATTTTGGGCACAATCAACGTTTTCAGTTCGAGTTTCATTTTGGCGGAGGCGGAGTTTGATTCGCCGTACTTTTTTTTGAAGCGGCACATTATCAACGTTGTAATAGGGCTAATTGCATTTATAATTTGTTTCCGCGTCGATTATCACGTTTGGCGGCGATTTATGCCTTTTGTTTTGGGATTTTCATTATTGGCGTTAATTTTAGTTTTGCTGATAGGTCCGCAAGTCAACGGGGCTAAGCGGTGGTTGCCTTTGGGCGTTACGCAATTTCAGCCGGCAGAATTTTGCAAGTTGGTTTCAATAATGATAATGGCGGCGTATTTGTCGTTGCAAGTGCGCAAAGGTCGCGCAATAGAAATTTTTACTCCGCAAATGGCGATAATCGGCGTAATGTTTGCCTTAACAGAAATTGAGCCGGATATGGGAACGGCGAGCATAATTGCGGGAATACCAATAATAATGCTGATAGTTGCCGGCTTGCATTGGAAAAAAGTTTTATATATGTTAAGCGGCGTTTTAGTTTTGGCGGCGGGAATGATTTGGTATCAGCCGTACAGATTAAAAAGATTAATGGTAACTTTAGATCCTTGGTCGGACGCGCAAAATTACGGTTATCAAACAGTACAAAGTTTATCTGCGATAGGTTCCGGCGAATTAACGGGAATGGGATTGGGCGTCGGCGTTTCAAAGTATGACTATTTGCCGGAGGCTCATACAGATTTTGCATTTGCGATTTTCTGTCAAGAGAACGGATTTTTGGGCGCAATTTTTGTATTTATGTTATTTGCGGCGTTTGCAGTTTACGCGGCCAGAATTTCCAGAATTGCAAAGGACGAATACGGGCAAATTTTGGCAATGGGAATAATGATTTTAATTGTAGGGCAAGCGATAGGTAATTTGTTTATGGTCGGTGGAATGTTCCCTGTTGTCGGAATACCTTTGCCTTTCATAAGTTACGGCGGTACTTCACTAATTGTTACAATGGCGGCTATTGGAATTTTGGTAAATATCGGGCGTCTCGGTAAAAAGACTTAACAAGGTGATTCTATGATTAAAGAAACTTACGATATAACCGGAATGAGTTGCAGTGCGTGCTCTGCGCGAGTCGAAAAAGCCGTTGCAAAAGTTGTTGGCGCGGAAAATGTCAGCGTCAATCTTTTAACAAATTCAATGCAAGTTAAATATGACGAGCTTAAAACTTCCACTGAAAAAATTATTGACGCCGTTATTAATGCAGGTTACGGCGCAAGCCTGAAAGCAGGCAAGAGGCAGGAGGCAAAAGGCAAGAGTGAAAGGCGCACAATCGACGTTGAAATTTTGGAAATGAAAACGCGGCTTATTTGGTCGCTTATTTTTTTAATTCCAACGGTTTTTATTTCTATGCACTCAATGTTTGGAATTTCCATTGAAATTTTTGACGGCAGAGAAAACGCCGTAACTTTTACCTTCGCGCAGTTTTTATTGATTCTGCCAATTATGTATCTGAACAGAAAATTTTATATAAACGGCTTCAGAAATTTATTTCACGGCGCGCCGAATATGGATACACTTGTTGGAATGGGTTCAATGGCGGCGGCGATTTTTGGCGCGTTCGCACTTTTCAGGATTGGTTACGGCTTGGGACACGGCGATTTAAATTTGGTTGAAGAATACAGCCGCAATTTGTATTTTGAATCGGCGGGAATGATTGTTACTTTGATAACCGTCGGAAAATATTTTGAGGCGCGGGCGAAAGGAAGTACAACGCGGGCAGTTGAGGCTTTAATAAATCTTGCGCCAAAAACTGCTGACGTCCTGCGCGACGGCGTCGAAGAAAATATTTCTGTTGAAGATTTAATTATTGGCGATATAATTTTAGTAAAGCCGGGCGAAAGTTTTGCGGCGGACGGCGTCATTATCGAAGGCGAAAGTACCGTTGATGAATCAGCGATAACCGGCGAAAGTTTGCCCGTCGAAAAAAAAGTTGGAAATAAAATTACCGGCGGCACAATCAATAAAACCGGCTTTATAAAATTCCGCGCAGAAAAAGTCGGCGGCGATACAACGATTAGTAAAATCATTTCACTTGTCGAAGAAGCAAGCGCGAGTAAAGCTCCAATCGCAAAAATTGCCGATAAAATCGCAGGTGTTTTTGTACCGGCAGTTATTTTAATTTCCATTGCGGCAGGCGGTTTTTGGCTTATGAACGGCGCAACAGTTGAGTTTGTATTTTCAATAGCCGTTTCAATTTTGGTTATAAGTTGTCCCTGCGCGTTGGGATTGGCTACGCCGGTTGCAATTATGGTTGGTACGGGCAAGGGCGCGGAAAACGGAATTTTGATAAAAAGCGGCGAGGCGTTGGAAACTGCGCACGAAATTAATACTGTTGTTGTCGATAAAACCGGCACTTTGACTGAAGGAAAACCTTTCGTCACAAATATTTTAACTTTCGATATTGACGCGGATGAACTTTTAAAAATTGCCGCCGGTCTTGAAAGTAAAAGTGAACACCCGCTAGCAAAGTCAATTACTAACTGCGCCGCCGAAAAAAATATTCAGCCTTACGAAGTACAAAACTTTAAGGCGATTTTTGGTAAAGGTGTACAAGCTGAAATTAAAGGCGTAAAATATTTTGCAGGCAATGAAAAATTTTTGACTGAAACGGGTTTTAATCTTTCAAGCATTCACGAAAAAATTTCCGCGCTTGCCGCCGAAGGTAAGACGATTATTTTAATAGGCAAAAGGCAAGAGGCAAAAGGCAGTAGGGAATTGTTGGGCGTCATTGCCGCCGCTGACATTGAAAAAAGTACTTCCAAAATGGCAGTTGACGCTTTTAAAAATTTGGGCGTCGAAGTTGTAATGTTGACGGGCGATAACAAATTTACAGCAAAAAATATTTCTGATAAACTCGGGATAAAAAATTTTGTAGCTGAAGTTTTGCCGGAAGATAAAGCCGCCGAAATTTCAAAGTTGCAAGCCGCCGGTAAAAAAGTTGCAATGATTGGCGACGGGATTAACGACGCGCCCGCCCTTGTCAAGGCAAATTTGGGAATGGCTATTGGTGCGGGTACTGATGTTGCGATTGAAAGTGCAGACGCCGTTTTGGTACGAAATGATTTACTCGACGCCGTAAGCGCAATTCGCCTAAGTAAAGCCGTTATGAAAAATATCAAGCAAAATTTGTTTTGGGCGTTTTTCTACAATGTCATTTGCATACCGCTTGCCGCCGGTGTTTTTTATCCTGCATTCGGTTTAAAACTTTCGCCAATGATAGGCGCGGCGGCTATGAGTATGTCAAGTGTTTGTGTAGTTTTAAACGCGCTAAGGTTAAAATTTTTTGAAGTGCAACATTCCTATACTTCGACGGCTGAAAAATCCGTCGCGCAGGTTCAAATTGAAAATCTTAAAATTGTACAAGTTGAGGAGGAAACCAAATTGAAAACCGAATTAAAAATTGAAGGTATGATGTGCAAACATTGCGTTAAACACGTTCACGACGCGCTGGCAAAAATGGACGGTGTAACTGAAGTTGAAGTAAGCTTAGAAAATAAAAACGCGGTGGTTACTTCAGCAAAGGAAATTTCGCAGGACGATTTTGCAAAAGTAATTGAAGATGCCGGTTATGAATTGATAAAAAATTAAAGGCTGCCAAATGATTAAAAGATGTCGCCCGTGCCGCGCAGACGCGCCTATTTTTGAGTGCGTGCATTAGCGTAAAACGCGGACGTTTAATATAGTTTGAGCGTACAGAAACGCAAAGCGCATGTGCGGGCGACGCTTCTTTCTTTTAGGCGGCTTTTCTTTCTTCTAAAGAAAGAAAAA
>CALDHY010000070.1 GCA_937901445.1 uncultured Selenomonadales bacterium | reverse complement strand
CAATTCAGTTTGTGCAACGGGCGAACCGGCGTAACAAGTAACGATTAATTTTTTCAAGCCGAGCGCGTTAAAATTCATTGCAAAATATTGAAAAAATTCACTTTCGTAGGGGTCGTCGCAGTTGCAGAGAATAGTTTTGCCCTTGAAAAATTCTCGGTATTCTTCGTGGCGGAGTTCCCGCTCAATATCTTCAAGTTGCGTGTAAAATTCGTCTTTCTTAGCCTTAGCCGCGTCATTCAGATTTTTGTTGCTGTTACGCGCCATTAAAATACCTCCAAATTTTTTGATTGTAAATTTTCGCCGTAATTGTTAGAATACCTTTAAAAAAATCGGGAGGCGAAATTATGAACTTGAAAAAGAAAATTGCACTGGGACTTTGTAGCGTAATGTTGAGCGGTGGAAATGTTTTGGCGGCTGATTTTTCGGTTGTACAAAATCCAAATGGCGCAACGCTCGGCTATTCGCCAAATTCCGGCGTCAAAATTATCAAAGTCAAGGGTTTATCTTTCAAAGATTTAAACCGCAACGGCAAGCTTGACAAATACGAAGATTGGCGGCTTACACCTCAAGAACGCGCTGAAGATTTGGCAAAACGCCTTAGCATTGAACAAATTGCAGGTTTAATGTTGTACAGTATGCATCAGCGGCAAATGACAACCGAACTTACAGACGAACAGAAAAAAATGCTTGAGGTTGACAATATCCGCACGATTTTAAATGCAGATACCGGCGCAAGTGCCGCCTTAACCGCCCAATGGAATAACGCGCTGCAAGCGTACGCAGAATCTTTGCCCTTTGCAATTCCGGCAAATACCAGCTCCGACCCGCGCAATGACGCTCGCGGCAACGGCGTTTATTTGAAAACCGTTGAAGATAATGTTTCACGCTGGCCAAGTCATTTGGGAATTGCGGCAACTTTTGATCCTGCAGTTGCTGAAGATTTCGCCCGCACTTACTCAAAAGAATATCGCTTGCTGGGAATTGGTACCGGACTTTCGCCGCAAATAGATTTGGCAACCGACCCGCGCTGGACAAGAAATTATGGTACATTCGGCGAAGACCCCGCACTTGCACGGGATATGGCGGCGGCGTCAATTTACGGCGCGCAAGAAACTTTTTCAAACGGTACTGATATTGGCTGGGGCGAATACAGTATTAACGCAATGATGAAACATTTTCCCGGCGACGGCGTAGGTGAAGGCGGGCGCGAAGCTCATTCACGCTACGGCAAGTACGCGGTTTATCCCGGCGGCGCGTTTGAAACTCAACTTATCCCCTTTGAAGGCGCAATGAATAACGGCGGCAAAGCGGGGATGCCTTCTGCGGTTATGATGTCATATTCTATCGCTTGGAGTGACGGCGGCGAACTCGGCGATAAGGTCGGCAGTGCTTACAGCAAATATAAAATTGATTTACTGCGCAATAAATATAATTATGACGGCGTAATTTGTACTGATTGGTGCGTAACGTGGGACACCGACAAAAGACTTTCCATGGCGTGGGGCGTCGAAAATCTTACTGAAGCACAAAGACATTACGCGGCGTTAATGGCGGGCGTTGATCAATTCGGCGGCAACAATGATAAAAATCCCGTAATTGAAGCGTACAATATCGGCGTTAAAGAACACAGCAAAAAATTTATGGAAAAACGTTTCAGAGAATCCGCCGTGCGTTTACTTAGAAATATTTTCCAACTTGGACTTTTTGAAAATCCTTACCTTGACGTTGAAAAATCTGCGCGAGAAGTAGGAAACGCTGAAGATTTACGGCGCGGCTTTGAGGCGCAATTAAAATCAATCGTAATGTTGAAAAATAAAAACGGCGTCATACATTCTGCAACAAATTCAAATTCTAAGCCAACAGTTTATATTCCAATGGTTTATCGTGATTCATTGGAAGTCAAGCCGTTCAATTCGTACACGCCCGCAAGTTGGACTTTGCCTGTTGATTTGGACGTCGCGCAGGAATATTTTAACGTTGTAACAGATACAGTTGGAAATTTCAGCGGCAAGGACAGAGACGGCAAGCCAATGGCACTTCCTGCAGATATTATCAGACTTGCGCCGGAAAAAGTTGCAGCGTGCGATATGGTTTTGGCGGTTATTTCTAATCCAATTCCTGCCGGTAACCAATTTGACGGTATAGGCTACGATAAGGACGCGGGCTATATTCCAATTTCCTTGCAATATGGAAAATACGTTGCAGATTCTCTCGCCGTGCGCCGCTCGTCAATCGCAGGCGATGAAGGCGAAAATCGCTCCTACTTCGGCAAGACTGCGCAAATTGTTAATCCAATGGATCCGGAAAGTGTAAATTACAGCCGTGAATGTTTAAATAAGCTCGGCAAAAATATTCCTATTGTAACTTTGATTCACGCCGACAAGCCGATGATTTTCAGTGAAGTTGAGCCAAATTCTGACGCAATTTTAATTGGATACGGCGTAAGCGACCGCGCGTACTTCGATATTTTAACAGGCAAATTTGAGCCTCAAGGTTTATTGCCAATGCAACAGCCCCGCGATATGATAACTGTTGAGGAACAAAATGAAGACGTGCCGCGCGATATGATTTGTTACATTGACAGCGAAGGCAACACCTACGATTTTGCATTTGGTTTAAATTGGAGCGGCGTTATCAGCGATTCACGCACTGCAAAATATAAATAGGGCTAAAGACTAGAGGAATTTTTCTACAAGAAAAATTTTGTCGGTTTTAAGGCGGCTGACACGCCCTACAAGCCACGTTTTGCCCTTCAAGGTATAACTTTACCTTAAAAATTTTTTGACGCACAACAGAGGCAATTCTGCGCGTCTGAACAGTTCAAATTTTTTGTTACAAAAATAAAAACTTCGTACAGTAAAAAAATCTGCGCGAAGTTTTTTTATTTCAGCCGCCTAAGTAAGCTTTTCTGATATCTTCACTGGCGGCTAATTCTTTTGCGTCGCCGGAAATTGTAATTCTGCCTGTCTCCAAAACATAAGCGCGGTTAGCGATTGACAACGCCATATTTGCATTTTGTTCAACGAGCAAAACAGTTGTACCGGCTTTATTAATGTCAACAATAATTGAAAAAATTTCACGGATTAAAAGCGGCGCAAGCCCCATTGACGGCTCATCAAGCAGTAAAAGTTTTGGGCGGCTCATTAACGCGCGCCCCATTGCAAGCATTTGTTGTTCACCGCCGCTTAAAGTTCCTGCCATTTGCAATTTTCTTTCTTCAAGGCGCGGGAACCTGCCGAAAACCATTTTTAAATCTTTTTCAATTTCGGCTTTATCGTTGCGAATGAACGCTCCCAATTCCAAATTTTCCATAACAGTCATTTCAGCAAAAATCCTGCGCCCTTCCGGCACTTGCGAAATTCCCTCACGTACGATTTTATGTGCGGGCATACCGGCTATATCTTTATCAAGAAATTTTATACTGCCGGTTTTCGGTTTAAGTAAACCTGAAATTGTGCGGAGCGTGGTAGATTTACCCGCGCCGTTTGCGCCAATAAGCGTTACAATTTCGCCCTCGTTGACGTTCAAAGTTATTCCCTTTATTGCGTGAATTGCGCCGTAATAAACATTTACATTGTTAATTTCAAGCATTGCCATAGCAAAACTCCTTTAATTATTTTCAAGCCCTAATTTTTTCAAAAGTTTAATATCGCTTTTTATAGTTGTTCCGGAGGTTGTAAGCATGTTGCCTGTAATTGAAGCGGACGCTCCGTGTAAAAGTGCGGACGCTCCAAAATCCGGCAATAATTTTCTGCCGGCGGCAAGGCGAATATTTGCAGTTGGATTAATATAGCGGAAAATTGCAATGGTGCGCAAAATTTCTTCAGCAGAAAGTGGCGGGCGATTTTCAAGCGGCGTACCTTTAACCGCCATTAAAGCATTAATTGGAATTGATTTTATTTTCAAATTAAAAAGTTCAAAAGTCATATCAATTCTATCTTGCCAATTTTCGCCCATTCCTATAATCCCGCCGGAACAAACATTAAAGCCCGCCTCCTGCGCAAGTTTAATTGTGTTAATTCTGTCGTCGTAAGTATGAGAAGTACAAATTTCAGGAAAAAATCTGCGCGACGTTTCAATATTATGATGATAACTTGTAACGCCGGTTGCACGAAGTCTTTTAAATTGTTCAGCGGTTAAAATTCCGTGCGACGCGCACAAATCAATTTTCAAATTTTCGCGCAGGACTTTATAAGTTTCAACAGCTTTATCAAAATCTGCACCGCTTAAAGCTCTGCCGCTTGTTACGATTGAAAAGCGATTAACGCCGGCTTTTTCATTCATTTTGGCAACGGTTAAAATTTCCTGCGTCGATAAAAATTCATATTCTTCAACGCCGGTATGATGTTTTGCAGACTGTGCGCAGTACTTGCAATTTTCGCCGCAACGCCCGCTCTTACCGTTAATAATTGTGCAAAGATCAATTTTATTGCCGCAAAATTTTTTCTGAATCAAAGCCGCGCCGCGCTGTAATTCTTCAAGCGGTGTTTCAAGCAAAAATTTTAAATCGTCAGTTGAAGTTAATCTTTCGCCTTCTATAATTTTTTCGGCAATTTGTACAGTCGTTAAATTTTCTGTAGTCATTCGTTAAAGTTCCCCCAATTTTTTCTAATCCCTAACCCTTAATCCCTAGTCCTTAGCCCCCTACTTATCATGCAACGCTATAAATTCTTCGACACGATTAAAATATTTAAAGTTTTTGTAGATTTTATCAATATCCCAATTCCACCATTTGATACGCAGCAACGCCTCAATTATATCTTCAGAAAATCTGTATTTGATAAGTCGCGCAGGGTTGCCGCCCACTATTGCATACGGCGGAACATTTTTTACAACAACACTATCAGCCGCAATAACCGCGCCATCTCCAATTATCAGCGGCTTATTTGAAGTTGAACATTTTAAACTGCAACCGCGCCCAATCCAAACATCATTGCCAATTTTTATTTCGCAATTTCCCAATTTCGGTAAATTGTTATTGTCAATTTCAAAATCCCACATTTCGGCGGCAAACGTAGAAATATTTTTGTAGTTGTGAAAATTATTAAGCCGCAATTCAAAAATATTACTCCAACCAATAGATGAAAAATCGCCAATAGAGGTTATCCCAATACCTTCAAAAGTTGCACCGGCAAGATAACTTTTCTTTCCTAAGATTATGATAAATTTGCCGGTTGACTCGGTGTAAATTCGGCGGTGGAAACTGTGGCTATTATCGACAAGTTTATTTCCTGTTACTGTAGCATAAGCATTTCCGGTAGAGAACAGGCGCGGCACGTCTAAATTTGAAATTTTAAAAGTCCTGCCGTCAATAATGTTTCTGCGCGGAATACCGAGACTTTCAATTTTTTTTAAGTATTTATAAAAGTTTTTTTGCGCGGATAAAATTGCAAAGTCAAACATAATATTTTCAAGTGGTTGCCCTGCGGCATTTCTACAATTAATTTTATCGCCTTCAATTAAAGCATAGCCGATAATTTCAAAATCTTTATTTTGCGCCGCCTTTGCGTAATACGGTTTTAATTCTTGGTAAAGTTCATCAACACCAAAAAATATTACCCTCATTTTAAAATTTTCCCCCTTTAATTTACAGCCTCCGTTCCCAGATATGCACGAATTACTTCAGGATTGTTTTGAATTTCGGCGGGCGTCCCTTCAGCGATAATCATTCCATATTCAAGCACGTAAATTCTTTCGCAAATTCCCATAACAAGGCTCATGTCGTGTTCAATCAGTAAAACTGTTAAGCCGAATTGTTTTCTGATCCAGCGTATCATTTCCATAAGTTCGTGCGTTTCTTGCGGATTCATACCGGCGGCGGGCTCGTCCAATAATAAAAGTTTCGGCTTTGCGGCAAGGGCGCGCGCAATTTCTAACCTGCGTTGCGCGCCGTACGGTAAATTTTTTGCAATTTCGTAAGCGTGCTCATCAAGTTTAAAAATTTTTAAAAGCTTTAAACTTTCGGCGGTTATTTCGTCCTCTTCGCCAAAATATCTGCCCATCCTCAAAACTGTTTCAAGCAAATTATATTTAACGTGGCAATGATAAGCGATTTTTACATTATCAAGTACGCTAAGTTCACTGAACAAGCGGATATTCTGGAAAGTGCGGGCAATGCCGCGCTGTGTAATTTCATAGGGTTTTTGTCCGACGATTGATTCACCGTCAAGCAAAATTTCGCCGGTTGTCGGAACGTACACGCCTGTTATCAAATTGAAAATCGTAGTTTTGCCCGCGCCGTTCGGTCCGATTAAACCTATAAGTTCGCCGCGATTTATATAAAAATTAAAATCTGCAACCGCCTTTAAGCCGCCGAAAACTTCAGAAACGTCTTCAGCCTTAAGCAACGGTTTTATGTTTTCTGCCATAAATTAAACTCCTTTATCGTGAATTGAAATAAATTCTTCAATGCGATTAAAATATTTAAAGTTTTCGTAGATTTTATCAATATCCCAATTCCACCATTTGATACGCAGCAACGCCTCAATTATATCTTCAGAAAATCTGTACTTGATAAGTCGCGCAGGGTTGCCGCCTACTATTGCATACGGCGGAACACTTTTTACAACAACGCTGTCAGCCGCAATAACCGCGCCGTCTCCAATTACCAATGGTCGCGCAGGATTCGTACATTTTAAAGTACAGCCGCGCCCTATCCATACGTCATTTCCAATTTCTATTTTGCAAGTCTCGGAAGGCGGATAAAATTCTTTTGGTACTTGCCAATCAAACCAATTTAAATCGTAAGAACCAACTTTTCTGTAATCGTGGAAAAAATTCAGCCCAAGTTCAAATCTTGTGTATTGAGCGATACTGGAAAAACTTCCAATGATAATTTTTCCATCACCTTCAATAATCGAATAAGAAGCAACATAACTTTTTCTGCCAAATATAATTTCTTGATTTTTACCGGCAATTCTGTACACTCTCTGATATATGGTATTTTTTCCCGGTCCTAAAGTATTTTTTTCAAGTAAACCATAAGCAACGCCTTCCTTTAAAAAGCGCGGAAAATCTAAATTTGGAATTTTAAAAACTCTGCCGTCAATAATTTTGTTACGCGGTACGCCCTGCGCCTCAAGAAATTTCATACGCTGATAAAAATTGCGCCCAGAAGAAATTATTGCAACGTGAAAATCGAGATTTGCCGCCCCCCCCGCTAGGATTGGCGTAAATAAGCCATTTGTCATTTTCTAAAACTGCGTAGCCGACAATTTCCAAATTTCCGCGCTTAATTTCCTGTTCATAGAAAGGTTTTAACTGCGGATATAAATCATCTGTACCAAAAATCAAAGCTTTAACTGCCATAAATTAAACTCCTTTCACGCCCGAAATTTTATCCAGCAATTTTTTTATCGGCGCAAAATTTGTAATTTCCATGTAGCCGAATAAACCTTGCGGACGATAAAACATCAGCAGGATTAATGCAAGCGCGTAAATTATCATTCTTGCTTCAGGGAATGACGCCAACGCCGCCGAAAGAAAAGTTACCACAAACGCGCCGGCAATACTGCCCGTTATTGAACCCATTCCGCCCAAAACTACCATAATTAAATAATTGAACGACGCCAAAAAAGTAAATGAGTTAGGGCTGATTAAATAAAATTGGTGAGCAAATAAACCGCCCGCAATTCCCGCAAACGCCGCGCCGATTGTAAACGCCATAACTTTATATTTTGTAGTGTTTACGCCCATTGCCTCCGCCGCAATTTCATTTTCACGAATTGATATGCAGGCGCGCCCGTGTGAACTGTTCACAAAATTTTTTATGAAAAACAGCGTGAATAACATTGCAAAAAATACCCATGTAAAATTTGTCAAGTGCGGAATACCTTTAAAGCCCGCCGCGCCGCCTACGTATTCGATATTCATAATTACAATTCTGATAATTTCACCGAGCCCCAAAGTTGCTATTGCAAGATAATCGCCGCGCAGCCTCAATGTTGGCAAGCCGATACAAAATCCCAAAAATCCCGCGCAAGCCGCGCCCAAAATTAACGCCGCAATTAAAGGCAAATGAAAATTAGTCGTTGCCACAACTCCAACATACGCGCCGACCGCCATAAAGCCCGCGTGTCCCAATGAAAATTGCCCCGTGTAGCCGTTGATTAAATTTAAACTTACTGCCATTATCACGTTGACGCAAATTAAAATTATGTTCAGTTGCCAAAACGAGCCTATCATTCCGGCGGTTATCATTCCTTGAATTGCGCCGTAAACTGCAAGCCCAAATATCAACATTACTAAATCTCTTTTTCTAACTGAATTCAAATTAAAAGCTCCTTTCATTTTTAAGGACTAGGGACTAAGGATTAAGGATTAGGGATTAGGGATTTTTTTCCTTAGCCCTTAGCCCTTAATCCTTAGACCTTTTCATTAGTATTTTTGCCGAATAATCCCGACGGCTTTACAAGCAGTACCAAAATTAAAATTGCAAACGCCGCCGCGTCTCTGAATGTTGAAGATAAAAAGCCCGCAACCAACGCTTCAATCACGCCCAAAATTATTCCGCCGACAACCGCGCCCGGCAATATTCCAATTCCGCCCAATACCGCCGCCACAAATGCTTTTAAGCCCGGCATAATTCCCATAAGCGGATCAATCGTGTTGTAGTAAACGCCGACAAGTACGCCCGCCGCCGCCGCCAAACTGGAGCCGATAAAAAACGTTACCGAAATTATTCTGTCAGAATCCACGCCCATTAACTGCGCCGTTTCCGTGTCGAAACTTGCCGCGCGCATCGCTTTACCTAATTTTGTTTTCTGGACAATGTATGTTAAAAGTGCCATTAAAATTATCGTTATCGCAAAAATTAAAACTTGTTGCCCGTTGATTATAAATCCTGCCACATTGAATGAAATATTTCCTATCACGTCAGGAAAAGTGCGCGGCGTAGGTGTTACAAAATACATTCCCGTATATTCCAGAAAAAACGATACGCCAATAGCCGTTATCAAAATTGAAATGCGCGGCGCGTGCCGGAGCGGCTTATACGCCAATTTTTCTACAACCATTCCAAGACATCCGGTAACAACCATTGAAATTAAAAGCGCGGGCAAAATTGGCAACCCCGCCGCCGTTACGCCGAAAAATCCCAAATACGCGCCGACCATATAAATATCGCCGTGCGCAAAATTAATCAGCTTGATAATTCCATAAATCATCGTGTAGCCTAAGGCGATTAGCGCGTAGATACTGCCGAGCGAAACGCCGTTTATCAACTGCTGTATCAGCTGATGAAAAAAATCCATAACAAAAAAACCTCCCTGCAAAATTCTGCAGGAAGATTTTAACTTTTTATCGCCGTAATGTCACGCTTTATTTTTTAAATATCGCAAGTGCCGCAATTTAAATTTCTGTGCTTGACGCTGTCAACGTCTTCATAAATCGTCGGCGAAAAATTATTTTCGTAAACTTGAACTACAACGTCGCGCTGTCTTTCGGTGTACTGATTTATCAAAGTGTCCGTCGCCAAATTTGCAATGATTGAGTTCAAAGTTTTTACCGCCGGTTCTTTGACGTCCGCGCCACGCACATAGCCTTTTTGAACTAAGCCTGCGCGAACATTTTTATCGGGGTGAATTTCTTTTGCAATTTCATTGGGCTTGAGGCGTTTCAAACAGGTTAAGCAAACTCTGTCGCCAATTCTAACTAAAATAACTTCGCCGCTCATATCTTTAATTTCGCCGTCCTCAACCGTGATATTTACACCGGCAGTTATGAACGGTACAAAATATTTAAACGCCAATTCTTGAATGTGAAAGCGGCTTGCATGATTGTCCGTCGCAACCAAAATCCAATCTGAATCCGCCAAAACTTTTTCAACTTCAAAATCAAAAACATTGTGATTCAGCGCGTTTATCGTAGCGCGGGGATTTATTTTCAGCAGATTATTTTTTATCGCCTCAACTTTTACGCGCTCCTTGACGGCGTCTTCATAAGTTGCCGCAACAATCCTGTTCAAATTTGAAATTTCCAACTTGTCAAAGTCAATCAGATTTATAAAGTTAAATCCCATATGAATAAGATTTTCGGCAAGAATGGAGCCAATCCCGCCTACGCCAACAACAGAAATTTTTTGGTTGCCAGTAATTTTGCGCATATTGTCAAGACCGAGTGCAAGTACACTCCTGTTAAACATTTCGTCAACTTTAATTTTTTTTTCAGTGCCAAATTTTAAATCTGAAGACGGAATACTTTCAGTAACTTTTTGAGTTTTAATCAGCGCGGGGATTTTTACGGCGCGCCCGTTTTCCAAAAACCAATACCGCGCTTGATAATCCGTTTGAGAAAAAACTATCGACGCGTAAGAAATTTCCGCGCCTTCCGCTGCAAGATAATTTACAAAATTTATTTCGTCGCGATCGTCAGTGCCGGAAAACCAAACATTACTGCTTGAAAAAGGGTGCGTGTGTACGTCAATCATTGTATCTACGTCAATTCGCTCTTCAATTTCCAAAAGTCTTTCGCGCAGGAAATCCCCCGAAACTCTCAATGAAGTTACAGATTGATTTTCGTAGTATTCGGAATCCGGAAAATAAACATCTTTAACCGTGATTATACACAAATCGTCGATAATATTTTTTTGCCCCAAAAGGCAAGCATAATATTCGCGGCTGCTGTCTGCAAGTAATTTTTTTCTCAAATTAGTTAAAGCTTGATTTTGAAATTTAATTTGAACGCGCAGGGAATTTTCTTTTGGCGGCGTGGAAAATTTTTTTGATTTTTTATCGGACAAGTTGCCGCCTCCTCAATCTTCCAAAGGATGAGTCAAAACGTCTTTGCAGATTGTAAGAATATCCCAAAGATTATCGCCCTTGCGCCAATCGTCAACAACGCGCAAATGTGCAGGTTGCCACGCGCCGGGCTTAATGTGCGTACAATACCATTTCCAATTTCCGCGCCGCATAAATTCTATTTCTTCTTCAGTTTCTCCGAACGCACCGCCAAAACCGCGAGCGTAAAAGTGCTGGGCATTTTCGGGAATTTGCAAATTTGCGGGCAAATAAAATCCATTCGTCGGCAATTCGGGATATTGGTCGGGAAAAATCAACATCATTTTTACAAAATTTGTACCGGGATTTGCGCGTTGCCATTCCGGCGGAAGTAAAAAACCGTTGAAAACTACGTAGTTGCAATCGTCATCAAGTTCAACGGGGCTATTCTTAAACATTTTTGCAGAAACGTCAAGCACTTGAGATTCAATAACTTGTTTCCGCCAATTTTCTTTGTTTCCAAAATAAGTTACAGTTTCGCCGCCATATTGTTGTACATGTTGCGTATTTTGACTGCTGCCGTTATTGGACTGCGGAGAACTGCCAAAAAAATTTCTAAGGTCATCAAAAAAACTTGCCTTAACTCTGTCGGGAACTGTGGTAAATTTTTCGCCTTCTCTGACTCTGTATTTCTGACCGGGTTTAAGTTTGTCTCTAACAGCGGCGTTGGTATTTCTTACAACCGCACGATTAACATTGCGCCTGCCGGTTGCTCTTATAATCTCTTCAGAAGTTGCAGAATCCGGCACATTTACTTTCTTGCCATTAACAATTACTGTTGGCATTGTCATCCTCCTCATCTTTTACAAGTTCATTACCGGCTGTCAAAAAATTTTCTTCGTCCTGCGTGATAATTTCTGCGCCGTCATTAATCCAATAATCTAAACTGATAAAGCCGGAACTTTTTAAAGCAAGTTCCCGCGCCATTGCAGATTCAAACGCCGCAACTTCAACGCGCACGCCTTTACCGCGCATTTCCAAAACTACCGGAATAAAATCTTTGTCGCCGCTAACCAAAACTACAACATCAGGCGAAATTTCATAAACAACCCTTGAAATATCCATAGCAATTTCAATATCAAAATCGCACTTGTAACTTTCGCCGGCAATTCCGCCAACTTTTGTCTTGACAATGTAGCCTTTTTGCCACAAATCTTCAACTTCAGAATCCATAGCGTGTTCTTGACGCGGGTCAATAGGCACGTAAGCATAAGCAACTTTCAAAGTCCTTTGCTCCTTTTCGTCTGCCAAATAATCCAACAACGCGCCATAATCCAATTCATAATTTAAATCATAAGCTGCCGCGTTGACATTGGCATAATCTAAAAATACAGCTACTTTCAAAAAAATCCCTCCCAAAATTTTTCTATAACTATTATAACATAAAAAACAGGGGTGGAAAAACTTTATTAAAGTTCTGTGCTGTATCGTGGGCAGTCTGGGACACCATGAAGAAGAAACGCGGCCTGCTATCGTTCTCAGATATGATCTTACACGCCAAACGTACTATTGAAGATAAGGGAGTCAAACGCAAATTTTCACATATATTAGTTGACGAATTCCAGGACACTGACCCGCTGCAGTTTAACATGATAGAGTCTTTAGCAGGTGATGAGACCAGTTTATTTGCCGTAGGAGATCCTAAGCAGTCAATATATAAATTCAGAAATGCTGAACCTAAATTATTTGCAGACACCATCAAACGAGCTGAAGATTCAGGAACTCGAATCGAACTTGATACCAGCTTTAGGACTCGTGCTTCACTGCTTGAGTATATCAATAAATTATTTGCCTCAGTCTGGAAAGACGGACTCGGAAGTTCTGACTCAATGGCCGGTCTTAAATATGAAAGTCTCAATGCTCCTGTTAATATTGCAGATGAGGAACGGGACTCAGGGACAATGCCTGATGTAAAAATATTTCTGGCT
>CALDHY010000069.1 GCA_937901445.1 uncultured Selenomonadales bacterium | reverse complement strand
GCCTTAGATCCTAAACTATCAGTAGATAAATATTTCCCTGATAGAAAAAATTATCATTTATTTAAAGATGCAAAAACCAGAGATAGTTCATACTTATCATGTACTTTACATTGCATAAATAATACAAGCAATAAATTATATGTAATTCAATTATTAGAACATGACACAAATAAAAGTTTAAAATTATTCTCACGTTGGGGCAAAATAGATTCCAAAGGAAGTCAAGAAGTAAAATCAGTAAATTGTGTCACGGGATATAAATTATACATGAAAAAATGTCAAGAAAAAATAAAAAAAGGATACTTGGAAGTATTCTAAGCTCCAGAAGAAGATGTCCAATCAAATAATAGTATCAAAAATGATACAAATGATGATAAAGTTACAAAAGTAATAAATGCTATAAAAAATTATCAAAAGCTGAAGCATATACAAACATCTTATAAAATAATATCTTCTGAAGAATCTGAACCTGAAATTACTGATAGTAAAATAGGAGGGTTACCTTACTGGCCTAAAAATCAAGAATATCCTACAAATTCATCAAAGCAAAAATTAGTGTTATTAATTCAAATTAATTTCGATAAAGAAAAAACTGAATATCCTTTGCCTAAAGAGGGCATGCAACAAATTTTTCTTTTGCCTAATGATAGTTATTTAGGAGCTAATTTAAATGGAGACCTTTCTGAGCAAAAAAATTTTAGAATTATTTTATATCATGAAGTCGTTCACATATTCGACTTCTTATGAAAAAGACAATTATTTCAGATGAAGTACTCATAGAAGCTTATATTAAACATGATAAATCAATGCAAGAAATTGCACAAATTTATCCCTGAAATGTTCGATTTATTTTTAACGCCGTTGATAACAATTTTGGCGGCGGGAATGGCGGCAATTTTCATTTTGCAACCAATAGGCGGCATAATTGCTGAAACTATTGGAACGGCGGCAACAACTGCGATACAATCAGGCGGCGCGGCAGTTGGATTTATTTTGGGGGGAATGTGGCTGCCTTTGGTAATGTTTGGCGTGCATCAAGCTTTAACGCCAATTCACGTTGAGTTAATTTCGCAATACGGCTACACAATTTTATTACCAATTTTGGCAATGGCGGGCGCGGGGCAAGTAGGAGCGGCGGCGGCTGTCTACTTCAAAACTAAAAATAAATTTCTCAAAAAAACTGTAGCCTCTGCATTGCCCGTCGGTATGATGGGAATTGGAGAGCCGCTGATTTACGGCGTAACTTTTCCGCTCGGCAAGCCTTTTATTGGCGCGTGCATAGGCGGAGCATTCGGCGGCGCAGTTCAAGCGAAATTTGCAGTTGGTGCGGCAACTTTGGGAATTTCCGGCTTACCGCTTGCCGCCACGACAAATAATATTGCGGTTTATCTTTTGGGCGTTTTGGTTTCGTACCTTGCGGGATTTGCGGCAACTTGGATTTTAGGTTTTGATGATCCTCCTGAAAATGATTAATTTTTTTTATTTATAAATGTACTTTCTTTTTATAAAGAAAGTACCAAAGAAAATCTTTGCCCGTCAGGGTTTTTCACGTCGAAGATTACAAAAATTTAAAGTCAATGCCGCGTCTTACCACGTTCTCCCAATTCTTACTCACAAGTAAAAACCGATGACGGGCTGAAGTTTCAAAATTTTTTATCTGCGCGATTTTGAAAGGAGTTTTTTTATGAATATAAGATTTATTGACGCGGGCGAAAGTCACGGAGCGCGGCTTGTTTGTATTCTTGAAGGTATTCCCGCAGGTTTAAAAATCGACAGTGAATTTATCAACAATGAACTTGCAAGGCGTCAAGGCGGCTACGGGCGCGGCGGGCGTATGAAAATTGAAACCGACAAAGTTATTTTAAGTTCCGGCGTTCGATTTTCTGAAACGCTCGGCAGTCCAATTACTTTGATTGTCGAAAACAAAGACTTTGCAAATTGGCAGGAACGAATGAGCGCGGAGGGTAAACCTTTTGGCGAAAAAGTTACCAATGCTCGTCCGGGACACGCTGATTTAACCGGCGCGGCAAAGTACGGCAAAAACGACGTACGGGATATTTTGGAACGCTCCAGCGCACGTGAAACAACCATGAGAGTTGCGGCGGGCGCAGTTTGTAAAATGTTTCTGCGCGAGTGCGGAATAAATATTTCAAGTGAAGTTTTAAGCGTCGGCGGCGTTACCGGCGAAACTGAAATTAAAAATAAAATCGACGCGGCAAAGTCTAACGGCGATACTTGCGGCGGGATTTTTGAAGTTAAAATTACCGGCGCGCCTGCAGGTTTAGGCAGTTACATTCAATGGGATAAAAAACTTGATGCAAAATACGCGGCGGCTTTTATGTCAATTCAGGCAATTAAAGCCGTTGAAATTGGTGACGGCTGGGCAAATGCACAAAAATTCGGCTCCGAAGTTCACGACGAAATTTTCATTGACGAAAATAAAAAAATTTTCCGCAAAACTAATCGCGCGGGCGGAATTGAAGGCGGTATGACGAACGGCGAACCCGTTATAATTCGTGCCGCAATGAAACCTATTCCAACTTTAATGAAGCCGTTGCAAACTGTTGACATTGCCACGAAAACCCCTGCAACTGCAAGCAAAGAACGCAGTGATACTTGTGCAATTTGGGCGGCGGCGGTAGTTGGTGAGGCAATGGCGGCGATTGTTACGGCTGATGCGATTGTTGAAAAATTCGGCGGCGATTATCTTTTTGACACGCTGAACAATTTGAAAAATTATCGTGAACGAATTGCAAAGGATTTTGGTTTATAAAATGAAAGAAAATATAATTTTAATAGGCTTTATGGGCGTCGGTAAAACCAGTCTCGGAAAATTATTGGCGCAGAAATTGGGGCGCGGCTTCATAGATTTAGATGAAAAAATTGAACACGATGCCAACTTGACAATTCCGGAAATTTTTGAAAGGTACGGCGAAAAATACTTTCGTGAACTGGAAAAGGCAGCGGTTAAGGAAGTCAGCACGCGCCGAAATATCGTCATTGCAACGGGCGGCGGTACTGTCAAAGACGAAGAAAATTTACAACTGTTAAAAAATTCCGGCGTGATAATTTGTTTGACTACCGAGCCTGAAGAAATTTTCAGACGTACCGCGCGGCGCGGCGAACGCCCGGTACTTGACGGCGGCGGCAATGAACGCCTTGAAACTATAAAAAAACTTTTGGCTGAACGTGAAAAATTTTACAGTCAAGCAGATTTTAACATTGACACGACAGATTGGTCGCCGCTCCAAATTGTCAACAACATTTGCGAAAAAATTAAATTACAGAGGTAACATTATGGAAAAAATTAAAGTCGAACTCGGCGAAAACAGCTATGATATTTTTATTGGCGAAAATCTTTTTGAAGAAGTGGCAAAATTTATCGACACGTCCAATTTCTCAAAGAAAGTTTTAATCGTAACGGACGAACATATTTTTAATATTTACGGCGAAACTTTAAGAAAAATTTTTTGCCGTTATGAAAGTAATTTTGAAATTGAAATAATCCCGCCCGGCGAAACTTCCAAAAATCTTGAAAACGCCGAAAAACTTTATACTTGTGCGATTGAATCTCAACTTGACAGAAAATCGGTTATCGTGGCGATAGGCGGCGGCGTTGTAGGCGATTTGGCGGGATTTGTGGCGGCTACTTATTTGCGCGGCGTTAATTTTATTCAAGTTCCTACAACGTTACTCGCGCAGGTTGATTCTTCAGTTGGCGGAAAAACTGCCGTAAATCACAAACTCGGCAAAAATTTAATTGGCGCGTTTTATCAGCCAAAAGCAGTTTTTATCGACGTTACAACGCTAAAAAGTTTGCCCGCCCGTGAAGTTAAAGCCGGGCTCGGCGAAATTGTAAAATACGGCGTCATAAGCGATGCAGATTTTTTTTGTTATCTTGAAAAAAATATCGAAGGAATTTTAGGCGGTAATGTTGAAGTTTTAAAGCGGATTATAAAGCGTTCTTGCGAAATAAAGGCAGAGGTTGTAAGCCACGACGAAAAAGAATCAGGCTTGCGCAGAATTTTAAATTTCGGTCACACAATCGCTCATGCCGTTGAAGAGGAAACCGCTTATCAAAAATATTGTCACGGTGAAGCGGTTGCAATAGGGATGATTGGCGCGGCGTTAATCAGTCAGAAATTAGGCTACGTTGAAGCGGCAAAAGTTACGCGGCTGAAAAATCTGATTGAAAGTTTTGGAATGTACACGCACTGCGAAAATTGCGGCGTCGAAGGAATTTACAAGGCACTTTTCCGCGATAAAAAAACTATTGGCGGCAAAATTAATTGGGTCTTGATGAAAGATTTCGGCGACGTTGAAATTACCGACAAAGTCCCTGAAAAAATTGTCAAAGAGACTTTGAAGGAAATTATAAAAGGAGGTTGATTATTTTGCCGCTTATAAATATAGACGATGATTTTGATTTAGCCAAAATTGCGGAAAGCGGGCAATGTTTCCGTCCAAGAGAAGTTTCACCCGGCGTTTTCAGATTTATAACACTGGATCACGTTGTTGATATGGAAAAGGTTGAAGAGGGTACATACAAAATAAGTTGCGGGCTTGCCGAATGGGATATTGTCTGGAGCAAATATTTTGATATGGAAACAGACTATGCCGAAATTAGAAAAGAAATTACTGATTTTGGCGAAAATAAGCCGTGCGGTCCTTATTTAAAATTGGTAACCGAATACAGCAAGGGGATTAGAATTTTGCGGCAAGACCCGTTTGAAACTTTGATAAGCTTTATAATCAGTCAACGCAAAAATATTCCTTCCATTCGTACGATTGTAGAATTACTTTGCGATTCTTTCGGCGATGATATTGTTTTGCCGGACGGCTCCACCGTTAAATCTTTTCCAAAAGTTGATGAACTTTGCAAAATTTCGGCGTTTGACTTGTCGAAGTTTTCATTGGGCTATCGAAGTGCTTATGTTCATGACGCCTTGCAAAAAGTTAAGGGCTTGTCGATTGCGCTTGACGATTTATACTCAAGCAACGATGACGATTTAAAAGACACTTTGAAAACAATAAAAGGCGTCGGGGATAAAATTGCCGCGTGCGTTGCCTTGTATGCTTACCACCGCTTCGCCTGCGTGCCGGTAGACGTTTGGATTAAGCGCGCCATTCAAGACGATTTCAAGGGTATAAATGTTTTTATGGAATTTGGAAGTTTGGCGGGCGTACTTCAGCAGTATGTTTTTTATTATAAACGTTTCGGCGCAAAGGAACTGATTTATTAATGGTTAAAAATTTCGCTGCTGTAATTGTGGCGGCTATTTTTTTTATACATTCCGTCGCGCAGGCAACGGTTGAAGATTTTGAAAAAGCACATACAGTTGACGAACCTTTTACTGAACTTCCCGCCGAATACAAAGACCCGCCAAATTATGAACCTGATGAAACGCCGCCGGAAATTCCGGAAAATCCAAAAGTTGAAACGCCGCCTGTTGAAAATGAAGGCTTGGAATTTTTAGTCTACCACAAAGACGGCGTGATGGCGTTTGCAATAATTGCCGACCATGAAAAATATCAACTGCGCCCAATTTTGGCAAAGAATCAAGTACACGGGCGCGCCACAGTTTCACAAATGACGAAAAATCTTGACGATATTGCAATAATCAACGCAAGCTATTTTATGCCGAGCGGCAGTTTGATTGGCGTTACAAAAATTGACGGCGCAATTATAGGCGTTGATGATTTTTACCGTTCGGCTATTGGAATTTATGAAAACGGCGCGACGATTTTTGGGCGAGTGCGTTACAGCGGCGAAATTGATTTTTACGGCGACAAATTCCCTATTTACGGCGTCAACTGTGAACGCGGCGAAAATACGCTGATTCTTTACAATGAATATTTCGGCGCAACCACCGGCACAAATAATTTTGGCGTTGAAATTGTTGTTGAAGACGGGATTATTACGAATATTTTTCACGACAAGGGCAACAATGCAATTCCGGCGGGCGGTTACGTTATCAGTGCGCACGGCAAAGCGGCTGAATTTTTTAAAACTGCGCGAGTAAACGACGAATTGATTATTAACCAAGAAATTTTGAGTGACGGCGGCAATTTTAATGAAATTCCGAATGTAATTGGAGCGGGTCCGCGCCTTGTTATGGACGGGAAAATTTTTGTAACGGCGGACGAAGAAAAATTTCCTGCAGATATTAGAGTTGGACGCGCGCCGCGCTCGGCAGTTGGTGTAACTTCGTACGGCGATTATATTTTTGCGGTTGTAGACGGCAGGCAGGCGCACAGTAAGGGTTGCACGTTGCAGGAATGGGCAGAAATTTTATTGAAAGAATTTGGCGCGTTCAATGCAATAAATTTGGACGGCGGCGGTTCCACTGAATTAATTGTTAAAGATAAACTTGTGAACAAGCCCAGCGACGGGCGCGAAAGAATGATAGGTAACGCGCTTGCAATTTTGCCAAAATAAAAAAGCCGCTCATTACGGGCGGCAATTTTTTTTATTAAATTTCTTCGAGTTTTGCTGAATCGACGATAATTTTTTTATTGACAATATCAATTTCTGTTATGACGCTCTTTAACGCGGGTATTAATATTTCTCCTACTTGGAAAACGTCGTTGCTTCCTGTCTTTATGACGTTTTCTACTTTGCCTAGAGTTTTTGAACCGTTAAAAACTTCACAACCGATTATGTCAAAAGTATAAAATTCGCCATCCTCAAGCGGCGCGGCTTCTGCGCGAGGAACTGTCAGAAATTTATTGGTTAAAGTTTTGGCAAGTTCCCGGCTGTCAATATTTTTAAATTTAATAAAAATTTCACCGCCGATATGCTGAACTTTTTCAACTTGAAAAATTTTATCGCTTACAAAAATTTCTTGCAGGTTATCAAAACGCCCTTCAAAATCTGTAAGCGGAATAATTTTCAAAGTGCCGTCAAGTCCGCGCGCCTTGCCAATTTTTCCAATTATAATTTTATCCTCTGATTGCAATTATTTTATCATCCTCAATTAAAACTTCGACGTTCATAATTTCACGCATATTATCGCCGACTTTAAGTTCAACTTGACGTTCAAGCGTGCCTTGCGTAATTTCTGCGCCAATAGCCAATTTTTCAATATTTTCTTTGCGGAAATTTGCCTCTGCAATACGTTGGCGGCGTTGAGTAATTTCATTGCCGAAAAATTGTTGGATTCTGCCGGCGTTTTCGGGATTATTTTTCAATTCGCGCTCGCGGTCAATTCCAATTTGTTTAATTTCAAGTTCCATTTGTTCGGCGGTTTTTGTAAAATCGTTAATCAAGCGTTCCTTGAGTTTTTCGGTAAGTTTCGCTTTAATCGTCACAGGAACTTTAATAAAAATACTATCCATAATTTTTAACCTCCTTAAGTTACGCCGCCTATCATACCAAAAAGTTACTTCGACGGCAATAAAAATTTGTGCTACAATGTAAAAAAATCTTGGAGGGATTTTTATGAAGTTTTTAATTTTGGCAATGATTTTAGTTTTTGGTTTTAGTTCGACGGCGGCGGCTGAAGAAAGAGTTTCGACAATTTCAGTAGGCGGCGAAGGCGTTGTTGAAGTTGCGCCGGACAGGGCTACAATTTCGGTGGGTGTGGTTACTCGTGATAAAAACGCGGCGAAAGTTCAAAACGATAACTCAAGAATTGCCAACGATATTATTAAAGCAGTTGCCGCGCTCGGTATTGACAGAAAAAATATTCGTACCGGCAATTACAGTTTCCACCAATACTACCGGCAAGATAATAACCGGCGCGTTGCTGACGGCTACGAGGCAAATAATACCGTTACGGTTGTTATTGACGATTTAGATTTAGTCGGAAAGGTTATTGACGCGGCACTTTCGCACGGCGCAAATCAGATTGACTCGCTGGAATTTGGAGTTAAAGATAAAGGCAATTTACAAAATGAAGCGATACGCCTTGCAGTTCGTGACGCCCGCGCAAAGGCTGAAGTTGTAGCCGCCGAACTCGGCAAAAAAATTATTGGCGTGCACAGTGTTTCAGTTAATGCAGGCTACATTTCCGCGCCGCGTGCAAACAAAATGATTATGGAAGAAATGGCAACGGCTGACGTTGCAACGCCTATTGAATCCGGAACTTTGACTTGCTCGGCGAATGTTCACGTTGAATTTGAAATTAGCCGGTAGATTTTAAGGGCTAAGGATTAAGGATTAAGGATTAAGGATTAGGGATTAGAAACTTTAAATGCAGAAAAAATATTTAAACTCAATCGAATATATACGCGGCGTATCAATGCTCGGCGTCGTAGCAATTCACATTGGCGCGCAGTACTTGACAAATCCTACGCCGAATTTACATTTAATCGCAATTTTGGAAATCGCCTCGCGGTTCAGCGTTCCGATTTTCTTTTTTATTTCGGCGTTCGGACTTTTTTATAAAATCGATTTAAAAGAAAAATTTGACTACGGAAAATTTTTGTCGCGCAGATTTAAAGCGGTGTTGTTGCCGTATTTAATTTGGTCCGCGCTGTACATAATTCACGACAATTTTTTTTACGGCACGGGAATACCGGCACCCTGTTACGCGGCTGAAATTTTATTTTTCGGGCTTGCAAAGTACCAACTTTATTTTTTGGTAATTTTAATTTGGTTTTACTTGCTGATGCCGCTGTGGATAAAAATTATAAAAAATTTGACGCCGCTAAAATTTGCCGCAATATTTTTTCTGCAGATAGGCTTTAATTATTTTTCAAGTTACAGTGCGGAACTTTTTCAGTTGACTCAATCTTTGCCGGACGGCTCAATTTTGAAAATGTTTTTGCAATGGCGGTTGAACTATTTAGTTTTGCATTACGTTTTTATATTTTTGATGGGCGGAATTTTGGCGGTACATTCTGAAAAATTTTTTAAATGGTTGTCTCAAAATAAAAAAATCGTCAGCGCAGTATTTTTAGCCGCGTTGACGGTTCATTTGGGATATTTTTATTTTTTGGTGTACGTGAAAGATTTTAAATTAATGGCGGCGGTAAACACAGCGCACCAACTTTCACCGACAGGATTTTTATATACAATCGCCACTTCGATATTTTTGTTTATGTTGTTTGAAAATTTTTCTTTCGACAAAGTAACTCGCGCAGGTTTAAGTTTGCTTGGTAAAAATTCCTACTTCGTGTATCTGTTTCATCCGCTTGCAATAACGTACTTAGATTTGGAATTAAAAAATTTGGGGCTGGTAATGACGGCGGCGAATACAATAATTTTTTATGTGTTGACAGTCTTAATTTCGTTAGTTGCAGGTTTGATTTTGAATAAACTTTACAATTTATCGGCGGCGTAATATAATAGCGGCGATGTCGGGAACGGCAGGCGGTTGCATCACTTCCGAAAGGAGGTGATTGTATGCGTCGTGTTATTAAAATCGTCGTCCGCGTGATTGTTATCGCCGGTGCGATTTTGCTCGCACTCAGCAAAACAGCCGCCTAAGCTCTACCCAGCTCAAGCGGCTAACTAATTTTCTGTAATTCACCTTATTATGAGCAACCGTTTGCCACGATGTCCTAGAATCGTCCCCGTAAAGATACGGGGCTTTTTTAGTTACAGCAAAATTATAACCTTGAAAAATTTAACTGTCAATAACTCCGAAAGAAATTGAGCTGTATTTTCCGCCGTCAACAATTTTAAAGCCGAGTCGCGCAAATTCCGTGCTGCGCGAATTTTCCTTCATAATGACGCAACGCCGCGCCACTCTGCAAGCCTCACGCACAGAATCAATTTCAAGCGGGCGGTTATCTGCAAGCGGGCGAATGGGATTTATCCCCGAACTTTTATTAATTGCGTGGCGAAACATCGGGTCAAAATAAACCACGTCAAAAGAATTTTCCGCGCAATGTTTCAAGTAGTCAACATAATCAGCAGTAATAACTTCAACGCGGCGCATTGCGTCAATAACCGGCGGCGTATCGTCAGAAAAATTTTTCATACCGTAGCGCACAACTTCAGCAAGCACGGGATTAATTTCAAGCGCGGTAACATTTTTTGAAACAAAACTTAAAACGATTGAATCACTGCCCAGCCCTAAGGTACAATCTAAAACTTTATCGCCGCTTTTAATTTTTGCCGCGTCAATTAATCTGTCGCCCAAGCCTTGACGTAAATTTTTTATTCGTAAGTGCGCGGTATTCGGATGAAAAAATAATTCGCCGTCATTCGTTACGATAACCGGCAAATTATTTCGTACCAATAAAATATTTTCGACGCCGTAAATTTTTTTCAAAGTATCAAGTGAAAAATCTGCGCGAGGTACAAATGGCAGATTTAAATTTTCAGCAAAAGTTTCAGCCAAAATTTCAGAATCAAGTTTAGGTTTACGCGCCGTTGTGACTAAAAAGTTTTTCATAAAATCCTCCATTTTTAGTTGGTAGTGGTTAGGGGTTAGGGATTAGGGGAAAGGTCGCCCAGCAAGCGGGCGACGATTCTTTCTTTGGTTGCAAGGCGACGAGTAGGAGCGTTGCTCTTATTTCTTTTAAAGAAAGAAAGTACATTTAAAAAATAAAATTGACATGGTTAATTTTGTCGATTAAACTAATACAAATTAACAGAAATTTTTGAGTAAGGGGGTGACGCTATGAGCGAACAGGAAGATAAACAGTTAGAAATGGCGCGGCGACTTCAGCAGATGATGCGAGTTACCAAGCGGGACGAGCAGGATAATCAGCAGCGTAAATTGGCAAGTCAATTTATGCAAATGATGGACGTTACACGAAAGGTGGAGAATGACGCAAAACAGAAAGAATGGGCGGAACAATTCGCCGCAATGATGGAACAAACACGGTCATTTGATTCAGAACGTGAACGCCTGCAAAAAGCCGGTGAAACTGCAATTTCAGACGCCTTCGCACGAATGATGCAAATGACTCATCAACTTGAACAGGAAAATAAAAATCAATTTGAATTCCCGCCGGATGTAAGTATAGAACATTTTCCCAGCGCGGGCGATAAATTTTTTCATTCACTGATAAAAAAACTGCCTAAAAGGATTCAACGTTTTCCGCAAGCCTTCCGCCGTAACCCTCGCGCAGTCATAAAATATTTTCTTGCAATGATTGTCGGGCGCGTTTTGGCAATTACTTTGTACGTTGTAGCGGCGTTTATCCCTGCCTTGCCAATCCCTGAATCAGTAAGCGGCGTTGTAGGAAAAGCTCCAACAGCATTTGGCAGCGCGTTAAGTACAATGCGCGGCGCGGTTGTCGAGTTCAGCCCGCAAGCGATTATGGCAACCGTTACAACAATTCCAACGGATATAAATAAATTAATTCAGAAAGTCGGAGAGTTTTTCCAGTATTACGGGCGTCGCGCAGGAATATTTTTTTGTAAAGCCGTGCGTCATCCAAAATGGGCGGCAAAAGAAATTTGGGCGTTCCTGCATCAAAAAGGTCCGTTACTTTTAAGGCTCGGCAAGGGCGCGATGGGCGTTGCATTTTCATTCTTCGTGATAAAACTTGCGATGATATTTTTACTGCCGCTTTTCGGCGGAATTGCAATTACAGTTTTGGGCTTCAAAGTTTCAATCATTTTGGTAGTTGTAGTTAAAATGGCAGTTTCAACCGGCAGTGAAATTTTGGGCAGAGTTTTGGGCAAAAAATGTATCGTAATGTCAAAATACTTGTATAACCACCCTGAAGAAATTGTAAAAATGGCGCGGATTTTAATGGGCGAATGGATGCAGAATTGGGTTAAGGAAAACGAAAAAACTTGGTTTAAAAATGAAGAGAAAAATAAACAATGAACGAATTTTTTATAGGCTTACAATTTTTGACAAGAATTTCAATCGTCAAGCAAACAATTTGGACTGAAGAAAGTTTTGGTAAATCAGTAAAATATTTTCCGGCAGTCGGCGCGGTACTCGGTATTTGTTACGCCGTGCCGCTTTTTATTTTGGTTTACGTGACTGACGGCGAACTTTCAATTTTTACGGGCGCGGCAGGATTTTTTTTGAACATAGTTTTAACGGGCGGTATTCATTGTGACGGCTTAATGGATTCGGCGGACGGTTTATTTTCCGGGCGTGAAAAAGATAAAATGCTGGAAATTATGAAAGACTCTCGCGCAGGAGCATTCGGCGTTGTAAGTTTAGTAACGGTTGCGGCGTTGCAAATTTCGGCGTTAGCTGAACTTGCGAAAAATTTACCAATGTTACTTTTCGTGGCAGTTTACGCCGCGCCAATAATCGGACGGCTTGCAATGGTATTGGCAATTTCAATTTTCCCGTACGCACGCCCTGAAGGACTAGGCAAGGCTTTTTCAAAGTACGCCACGCCAAAAACTTTTTTAGCCGCGTTGTTTGAAACGATTTTATTGTTGTTACCGCTGATTCTTTTGGACGTTGAAATTTTTATGACGGTGATAATTGCGTTGGTAGCTGCGATAATTTTTGCGCTGTATTTTGGAAAATTTGTAACGTTGAAACTCGGCGGCTTGACGGGCGATATTTACGGCGCGGTTGAATTTTTGGCTGAAGTCTTTGTACTGATGATTTTTTTATTCGCAGGAATTTATTTAAATTAAAAAATCCCGTGTTGTGCACGGGATAAATTTTTTTAAGCAAGCACGTTATGTTTAACGCGCTCATGTTCTTCGGATTGTTTTGAATCGTTCCAACGGTCGGTCGTTCCAACAAGATACAAATTTGTTATCATCAAGCTTTTTATCTTGACTTCTGCAAGTCGCCCTGCAGTTCAGCTTAACTTTTCACGCTTTGCCGTGCGTGGCGCGGTCTCGTGGACTTATTATTTCAAAGTCTAAGCGTTGCGGCTGGTTTTACACCTTCACCTCTGATTGTCTCAAAGAGATTTTCCAGATTTTTCCCGCGCTGTTCACTGTCAACTTCATCCGGCTTGTTGACAGGCGGCTATCTTTTAACCGGTTATTCTGCGGATACGTTCAAATTTTTCGCCTTTTGCCAAATATGAAACGTCAACCATTCCATCGTCGCACATTTTGACGCGAATACTTTTCAGCGGCGTTGTAATTTGCCCGCGCACATAGTCAACATAATTTTGCGCTTCCTGTGCCGAAATATCAAAATTCGCCGCAACTTCGACGCCGTCAATTAACATAGGCATCAACCTTTCTATTTAGAAAAATCAATTTTATTAACATTAACTTCTTCAGGCATAACCACAGTACGAATCGGGAACGGAATATTAATATTTTCTTCACGATAACGGCGCGTAATTTCTTTAATAAATTCGTGCTTGATTTTAAGTTGTTTTGTGTAAACGCTGGCGTGCAAAACCGCCCAGAAATTTATTGAAGAATCGCCGAACTCTTGATAAAGTACAGCCGGATGAAGTTTACTTTCGGGGTCGTTGGGGTCGTATTCGTCAAAACGCCTTTGAACGTCTTTTGCAACTTCCAAAGTTACGCTCTCGACTAAATCTAAATCACTTTCATAACCTACGCCTATTGGAATTACAATACCGACATCATCGCGAGGGCGTGAAAAGTTTGTGATAACCGCGCCGGCAATATTTTTATTTGGTATAACAATAGTGCTGCCGTCAGCTGCCGGAGTTATCGTCGTGAAACGAAGGCTAATATCTGTAACGCGCCCTTCTTCGCCGGAGCTAAGTTTGATAAAGTCATTAATTTTAACTTGTCTTGTCAAAATTATATGCAAGCCGGAAAAAATATTTGCAACAGTTTCTTGAACACCAAATGCAACCGCCATACCACCGACACCCATTGCAGTGATAATTGGAGCTATTGAAATTCCAAATTCCTGCAAAATAATCAGCGCGGCAGAAGCGTAAATCAAAATTTTAAAAATTGTATGCAGTAAGCTTGAACTTGCAGTTTCGCCGCCGGACGCCTCAATTTTCCAGCTGATAAAGCCGGATAAAGTCCTTTCAATAACGCGCGTCAAAGTTACAACTACAACTGCAAAAAGCAAGTATGAAAAAATTCTTACAAGCCCTTCAGGCAAATAACTTGACGTGTTGACAATCCAATATAAACCGATTATCAAACACATTGAAATTGGCAAGCCCTGCAGTGCATGAAAGAAAATATCTTTTACGCGCGATTCATCGTCATTTTGTACGCGCTCTGAAAGTCTATCCTGTAACTTGCCATTTAAAAATATTCCTACAAAAAGCGAAACTACCAAAATACATACCGGCATTACCAATTTGTCAGCAAGTGCCAGCCAATCTAAATTTTTAAGGTATTCCAAAAAAAAGACTTCCTTTCAAATAACCAAAATTTTTAAGCGCGCGTATTTTATCACAAAGTAAATTAATTAACAATACCGGCTAAATTTTTTCAACGTGATAAGCCGCCGCGTACATTGCAGGCAGTACAAGCAAAGTTAAAACCGTTGCCACTAAAAGCCCGCTTGCTATTGCTATTGCCATTGGTCCCCAAAAATTGCTCATCATCAGCGGGATCATTCCCAAAATTGCCGCCGCCGCAGTCAACATAATTGGACGAAATCTTAAAATAGCCGAATCTATTATTGCGTCCCAAAGTTTTTCGCCGTCTGCTACGTGTTTGTTAATCTGGTCGATTAAAATTACAGAATTTCTGATTATCATTCCCGAAAGTGCCAAAATTCCCAAGTACGCCACAAATCCCAGCGAAAAGCCCGTTAAAAGCATTCCCCAAGCCACGCCGATTAATCCCAGCGGCGCAGTTAAAAGCGTCAAAATCATTTGCTTAGCGTTACCGAGTTGGAACATTAACAGCGTCATTATTATAAAAATCATTGCCGGTACAGGCTTTGCCAAATTACCAAGTGAATCATCGCTGTCTTCAAGCGCGCCTTCAACTTCAATTTTACAGCCGAGCGGCAAATTTGCGCGAAGTTCAGCCGTTGCGTTGTAGGCTCTTTCGGTTGCGTCATTCGGTGTACCGGACAAAATATTTGCCATTACAGAAATTGTTGGGCGAAGGTTGCGGCGTTTTATGAAACCGTCTTCAGCGTCGAAAGAAATTTTTGCAATTTGCGAAAGATTGACATAGCCCGCCTCACCTAAATAAATTGGCAAATTCTGTAACTCGGATAATTTATTTCTGTCATTTTCAACAAGCCTTAAATCAATATCAATCGTCCTATCGCCCGTGTAAAATTGCGCGGCAGTTGCGCCGGTAATTTCGGTGTACAAAATCTGCGCGACGTCTTGAGTCGACAGTCCCAACGCACGAATTTTATCTTGGTCAAGTTCCAATTTTAAAATTTTGCTGTCTTCGTTCCAATCTAAATGCACGTTGAAATTATTTTTATCTTCGGCAACAATCGCCGCAACTTTTTGAGCAAGTTCCTTAGTTTGAGAAATTGTAGGCGCAGAAACTCTTAACATAACGGGAAAATCTGCAGGCGGTCCCGTTTGAATGTAAAATAAATTACTTTGCACGTTCGGGAAATTTTTTTCAAGCTCCTTTGTAATTAATTCAGATAAAGTTTCACGCGCCTCAAGACTTTTTGCAACAATTATAAATTGCCCGTGATTGTCAGAATCTGCAACAGGGTCAAATGTCAAAACAAAACGCGGTCCGCACATTCCTACATAATACGAATAATTTTCAATCAGCTCCGAATTTTTTTGCAGAAAATCTGAAAAATTTTGAGTATCAATTTCGGTTGCCTTCAGTGATGAGCCGTTAGGCAAATTCATATCAACAATAATTTCAGGGCGAATTGAAGGCGGGAAAAATTCTTCAGCTACATAATCAAACGCATTGATTGACGCCACAAAAATTAAAATCGTCGCCGCAATTACAATTTTTCTGTAAATCAAAAACTTTTCCAAAACTGCGCGAAAAATTTTATAAAATCTGCTGTCGTACTGTTTTATTTCGCCGCTTGAATCTTTTTTCACTTCAACTTTGATAATGTGATAACCGTACAGCGGCGCAACCATTACTGAAACAATCCACGATAATAATAACGCCGTCGAAATTACAGGGAAAAGCGCGTTGCAAAATTCGCTTGCCATACCGTCGGCAAATGCAACGGGGATAAAGCCCGCGCAAGTTATCAAAGTTCCCGTAAGCATTGGTTTTGCCGTTGCCTTGAAGGCGTGACAAGCCGCATCAAATCTGCTTAAACCGCGCTCCAGTTGTACGCTCATCATTTCAACCGCAATAATTGCATCGTCAACCAACAAGCCCAATGCAATTATCAAACTGCCGAGAGAAATTTTATGTAAGTCAATTCCAACTGCAAACATTATAACAAAAACGCCCGCCAATACCAGCGGTATACAACCGGCAACCACTAAGCCCGTGCGCACGCCCAAACTTGCAAAACTTACCGCCAAAACAATTACAATCGCCAAAATTAAAGTTTCGACAAATTCGCCGATTGAATTTTCTACAACTTGCGGCTGATTGAAAACCTGCGAAATTTCTAAGCCGACCGGCAATTCATTTTGAACTTGCGCCATTAAATTTTTAAGTTCTTCGCCAAGTTCAAGGATATTGCCGCCGTCCTTCATTGAAACTGCAATTCCTATAGCCGGTTCGCCGTTGAAAAACATTTTTGGCTCTGCCGGCTCAATCGTGCGCCGCTCAATCTTTGCAATATCGCCCAATCTGAAAATTTTTCCTGCCGCGTTTATTGGCAGATTTTTTATTTCAGTCAAGTTGGAAAATTGCCCCGTTATTCGCAAGAAAACTTTATCTGAATCAGTTTCAACTGACGCCGCCGCTTGCATTTGATTTTGTTGTTGGAGCGTTGCCAAAATAACTTGCGGGCTTATTCCTAATTCTGCAAGTTTTGTACTTTCAATTTCCACGTAAATTTTTTCAGGTTGCACGCCCAAAAGTTCAACCTTTTGCACATTTTTAATAGCAAGGAGCATTTGCCTGACTTCTTCAGCTTTTTGGCGCATTTCTTCATAAGAAAAACCATCGCCGGTAATTGCGTAGACCGAGCCAAAAACGTCGTCGAATCTGTCATCATAAAAAGGACCATAAACGCCTTCGGGAAAATCTGATTTTATATCTTCACAAAAATTTCTGACATCGCGCCATATTGGACGAATTTCTTCTTTCGGGAAATCATCTTCAAGCTCAATGTAAATTACAGTTTGTCCTGCGCGAGTTTCGCTTAAAAGATAATCCAAATGCGGTACGTCTTGAAGTCTTTTTTCTAGTTTATCTGTAACTTGATTTTGCATTTCTTCAGCGGACGCGCCCGGCCACGCGGCGGAAATTACCATTTCACGAATTGTAAAAGCAGGGTCTTCCATTCTGCCGAGTTGGAAATATGAAAAAATTCCGCCAATCGCCGTTACAACGATAAAATACCAGACGAGACTTTGATTTTTTAAAGATACTTCAGTTAAATTTCTCATTTCTTAACCCTTAACCCTTAACCCTTAGTCTTTAATCCTTAGTCTTTAATCCTTACTTCCTGCCCCTCGCGCAGTTTATGAACGCCCGCTGCCACAACTTTATCATTGAGCGAAATTCCACGCACGATAACTTCATTGCCGCTGAAACTTTCGACTTCAACATTTTTTAGCGTGGTTTTATTTTCGTTCGTAACAATCCACACTTGCGCTTGAGTGCCCGTTTGATAAATTGCTGACAGCGGCAAAATATAGCTGCCGGAATTTTTATTTGAAGAAATAAAATCTGCGCTTGCCGTCATTCCCAAATAAATTCCCTCGCGCAGATTTAAAATAGAAATTCTGACGCGGTAAGTGCGGGCGGCTGAATCTGCAACCGGCGCAATTTCCCTTACAACGCCGCCAACTTTATCATCGTTTGCCCAAAAAGAAATTTCACAACGCTTGCCAATTTCAATTTCTGAAAGCTTATTTTCCGGCACGTTAATTTCAACTTCGAGTTCGTTTGTTTGAGTCAAAGTTAAAACCGTTTGCCCGGCGGCTACAACCTGTCCAATTTCCGCGCTGATTTTTGAAATGACGCCGTCGGCATTTGCGGTTAGTTGCGTGTATGAAAGATTGTTTGACAACTGCGCCGCTTGAGCAACCGCCGCGTTATAGGTTGCAACGGCACTTTCATAATTTGTGCGGTACTGGTCAAGCATTGCGGCTGAAATTGCGTTTTCTTTGAAAAGTTGGTTGTAGCGTTCAAAGTTTGACTTTGCAAGATTTAAATTCGCTCGCGCAGAGTCAACTTGAGCGTTACTTGCGTTAAGTTGTTGTACGGCGTCTTTTGGGTCAAGCTCCATTAAAATTTCGCCCGCGCGTACAAAATTTCCCTCTTCGACTGTACGATTTAAAATTCTGCCGCCGGTCTGAAAAGCCAAATTCGATTCATAACGCCCGCACACAATTCCGGCGTAACTGTCATTTTGAAAATTTGCAGATTGATTGACTTGAATAATTTTTACAACCGGCGGCAAAGGTTTTTCTGCCGGTTCACTGTCGCAACCGCTAAGCATTAAACTTAAAATTAAAATTGCTAAAATAAATTTCACATTTCCAGCCTCCGCAAAAAATTTTAAAAAAAATTTCGCCGCCCTAAAAACTTTTCCTGCAAAAAAAAAACGCCATTTTGTGGCGTAATATGTTTAAATGTGAAATTTAATAACGGTATCTGCCTCTGTTATCGTGGCGATAATTATCATCGTCGTCATCATATCTGGAATGGCGGCGGTTGTTATAGTAGTCATCGTCATCATCGTCATTGTATCTGGAATGGCGGCGGTTGTTATTGCCGGAATTATTGCGGCTGTTTTTTTCTGCAATTTGAATTTGAATAGCCTCAATTCTTCGATTTTCGCCGGTGGTACCTGCAATCTCGCCGTTTCTAACCCAATCCATCCAGCCTATTTTTTCAACGTGAACTCTGTAGTAAACGTCATACTTTCTGGCGTTGTCGCCGGTTAATTGGATTCTTACAGCTTCCATTCGCAAGCCCTGTTGAGTAGTGCCTGCCATTTGCCCGCTGCTTACCCAATCTTGCCAGCCTATACTTTCAACATGCGCACAGTATCTTATACCGCTGCAGTTAATTTGAATAGCTTCAAGTCGTTTGTTTTGCCCTGTAGTACCTGCAACGTCGCCTTCTGAAACTTCACGCAACCAACCGTTACTTTGAACATAGGCGCGATAACTCAAATGCGGTGCAGCTTCAACGGGCGCAAATTGAGTAAGTGCAATTAACGCGGCAAAGACTGCGATAAAAAAGTTTTTCATATTAATCAGCTTCCTTAAAATTATTTCTAAATTGTTGAATTTTTTCTTTAGCGTTGTTAAAAATGAATTGCTCTTCAGTTATAAAACCTGCGTGAAAAGCTCTGTGGCAGTTAGAACAAAGCAATATGCATTTTTCTAATTCTTTTTTCAATCGATCCCAACTCCAGCACAAATGAGACCTGAATTTTTCGTCTTTAATACCCGGATCAATATGATGTATATCTAAGGCACATAAGTATTTATCATAACCACAACAAGAACATTTGCCGCCAAGATAAAGAACAGCTTGAAATTTATTTTTTTTATCAAATCTTTTATTATAGCGATTTCGGCATTTTTTACATTCTCCGTATCTTCCTTTTGGAAAATGCTCCAGATTTGTATCACCACAAACTCTGCATTTATATTCACGATTTATAACTTTTGTATTATGTTTGCCGAATGGTGAACATTCCAAACAATATTTTCTGCCCTTTAAATTTCTTGGTTTACCATCTATAACGACAATAAAGGGAAATTCTTTTCCGCAAAGCTGACATTTTTTCAAAACACAACATCCTATATAAAAAAAATGGTCGGAGTTGTGAGATTCGAACTCACGACCTTCTGATCCCAAATCAGACGCGCTACCTGCCTGCGCCAAACCCCGAATTTCTTTTCGTATTATAGCACAGGATTTTTTTTTGGCAAGGATTTTAATAAAAAATTAATTTTTAGCGTCTGGGGGGTGGAGGAGGAGGATTATGATGATGGGGCGGGCGTTTTGGAACAAGATTAATTTGAATAGCCTCCATTCTTAAATTTCTGCCGGTAGTACCTGCCATTTCACCGTTTTTAACCCAGCCTGTCCAGCCGTAACTTTGAACGTGTACTCTGTAATAAATATCAAAATGCCTTGCAGCATCGCCGATTAATTGAATTCTGATAGCTTCCATTCTTAAGCCGCGTTTCATGGTTCCCGCTATTTGTCCGCCGCTTACCCAATTTTGCCATCCTATTTTTTCGACGTGCGCACAATATCTCACCATGTTGCTGTTAATTCTGATAGCTTCAAGACGGCGACCTTGTCCGGTTGTTCCTGTAGCTTGATTGTTGCCTACAGTGTTAAGCCAGCCTCTGTCTTGTACGTGAACTTGATAGCTGAAATGGGGTTGTGCCGAAACATTTTGGGCGATTGTCAACAAAATTATAAAAACGGCAAATAAAACTTTCTTCATAACAATCAGCCTCCAAAAAATAATTTCTGAAACTGATTTTAACATAGAAAGTCTTTTTGACAAGGGTTTAACAAAAATTTAATCTGCCTTTAATATTGGCAAAAAAAATAGCCCGCCTGCGCGAGCCGCAAAAAATATATTTTACAAAATTAAATTATACGAAGCTGTAATAATCGACAGATTTAAATTCTACAGTGCCGCCTTCAGCCGGTGCAAAAACAATATCATCCGATTCAGTACGCGGATAAACGCGGGTAGTCATTGCATATTCGCCGTCATTGATGAAAAGTTCGATTGAGGAGCGGTCGAGGTAGAAACGCCATTCCATATTTTCGCAAGGATCCATTACAAATTGACGAACGCCGCCATCACCTGCGCCTGCTTGGTCGCGGTTGAGTGTAACAAGTCTTTCATTCGGTTCATAGCTGAAAACAGTTTTTTCAACTTTTTCGCCTTCGCCGACGCGCAATTCAATGCTGAAAGCTTGTTTAGTGTCAATGTTGACGATAAGTTCACCAACGCTGCCTTTTACGCCGTCAAGTTTTGTAGGTTTATCGACTTTAACATTTTCATAGCCGAAATGTTCTTTACGCAAAGCTTTAAGTTCATCAGGCGGGGAGGTTAAAACTTTGCCGTCTTCACGCATTTTGAGTTCACGCGGAATTGTCAGCAGATTTGCCCAGCCGTCCGGTTGTTCGCAGAAACGACTTTGCCACGCGGCAAGCCACGCAATAATAAAGTAACGACCTGTATCGGGGTGTTTCATCATTGTTGTTGCGTAAAAGTCAAAGCCATAATCAAAGGTGTAAAAATCGCCGTGAGTGAATACGCCCTGATCGTAATCAAGAGAGCCGACCATGTAACCTGCTTGATGGATATTGTGGAAAAGGTAACCTTGCGGCGGTACGTGTTGCGGGGAAATAATCATAACGTATTTATCGCCGAAATGTGCAAAGCCCGGGCATTCCCACATTGTACCTTCAGAATAATCCGGCTTAGAAATTGCAACAACTGATTTATAAGTCCAGTCAAAGAAATTTTCAGATTCAAAAAGTACAATTTGCGTGCGAGAGCGGTCGCGGATTCTGTTACCAATGACGCAGTAATATTTGCCGTTGTGATCCCAAATTTTTGGATCTCTGAAGTCAATATTTGCAATGACCAAATGATCGTTAGGAATGTCAATTACGGGGTTTTTGTCGTACTTTGTGAAGTGAATACCGTCTTCAGAATAAACATAGCATTGACGCTCGGTAACGTTGCCGCCGCCGGAACTGCCGGAAGGATTATAATCTGAAGGATTGGGTGCGGAAGAATTAACACCGCCGGGACCGTTAAAGCGTTGACTTGTGTACATGAGCCAAAGTTTGCCTTCAAACTCAACGCCGCAACCGCTGAAGCAGCCGTCCCAATCGTACCACTCATGCCCTTCAGAAAGTGCGCCGGGCGTAATTGCAATAGGTTGATGTTCCCAATGACAGAAATCTTTACTTGTGGAATGTCCCCAGTGCATTGGACCCCAATCTGTTGAATAGGGATGATATTGATAGAAAATGTGATATTCGCCGTTGTACCAGCAGAAACCGTTAGGATCGTTCAGCCAGCCGTAAGGGGGAGCGACATGATAGAAAGGATACCACTTTGTTTTTTGTGCTGCTTCGAGGGGATTAAGAAGTGCCATTTTCATACCTCCAATTACTAATAAATTTCTATAATTTTAAAGCTATATTAAAAAAAAATCAAGTACAAATTTTCAGATTATTTCATTGAATAAAAGTTACGCGTGTGTTACAATGACTGAAAATTTTAAAAGAGGCGGTGATTGTTGCTGATGAATATTTTGTGTCATCGCGGAGCATGGAATATTTCTGCAGAAAAAAATTCGCTTGCGGCGTTTAACAATTCTATCAAGTTGAATTGCGGCTTTGAAAGTGACGTGCGGGATTATTGCGGGAAATTGGTAATTTCGCATGATATGGCGGCTGAAAATTCTTTGCCGCTTGAAGAAGTTTTGCAACTTTTGAAAGACGCAGGGAATAAATATTGTTTTGCAATTAATATCAAGGCAGACGGGCTCACAGCTTTATTGAAAAAACTTTTACAAAAGTATGAGCTGGAAAATTATTTTGTCTTTGATATGTCGTTGCCGCAAATGATTGAGTACAGAAAATCAGGATTAAAATTTTTTACGCGGCAAAGTGAATTTGAAAAAGTCCCGCTATTGTATGAAGACGCGGCGGGCGTGTGGCTTGATCCTTTTGAATCTGATGATTGGTTGACAAGGGATTTAATTGAAAGGCATCTTCAAAACGGCAAAAAAATTTGTGTCGTATCGCCGGAACTGCACGCGCGGGAGTCTCAATCACTTTGGGAAATGTTGAAAGAAATTAAAAATCCTGATATTTATCTTTGTACAGATTTATTTTTACAGGCAAAAGAATTTTTCAATTAAAAGTTTTGAGAGGAGGATTAATATTGAAAATCAAGGCGATTATTTTTGATATGGATGGCGTTTTGATTGAAGCAAAAGATTGGCACTATGAGGCGTTGAATCGCGCTCTGGGATTATTTGGCTATACAATCAGCCGTTACGATCATTTGGTAACTTATGACGGGTTGCCTACGCGCAAAAAACTTGAAATGTTGACAATGGAGCGCAATTTGCCAAAATCATTGCACAGCTTTATCAACGAAATGAAACAAATTTACACAATGGAAATAATTTATCAAAAGTGTAAGCCAACTTTTTATCACGAGTACGCACTTTCAAAATTAAAATCTGAAGGTTATCGTTTGGCGGTGGCGTCAAATTCTGTTCGCCGTTCGGTTGAAATGATGATGGAAAAAAGCAAGTTGGATCAGTACTTGGAATTTATGCTTAGCAACCAAGATGTAAAAAAATCTAAGCCGGATCCTGAAATTTATTTGACGGCAATTTCAAAATTCAATCTGCAACCGTTGGAATGTTTAATAATTGAAGATAATCCCAATGGTATTAAAGCGGCGAAAGATTCAGGCGCACATGTTTATCAGGTTGAAACTGTAAGAGACGTTAATTATCAAGCAATAAAAGCCGCCATAAAGCAAGCGGAAGAAATTTAGGCAGGTGAATTTTAAAATGAATGTTGTAATTCCAATGGCGGGCGACAGTATAATTTTCAAAGAATCGGGATTCAAATATAACAAAAATTTTACTGAAACCTGGTAAAAAATTATTTATACCACTGCTGGAAATCAGCATTGAAAATACAATTTTCGGAATTTCGGAAACGAAAAGAGCAGATAAAATGCGGATATTCAGTAGATTAAGTGGAGTTAACAATTCCGAAATTCCGATTATAATTTGTCGCGGCAACTGCGATTCTGAAGTAGATCAGATGGTTATCAATCTGCCGATTC
>CALDHY010000068.1 GCA_937901445.1 uncultured Selenomonadales bacterium | reverse complement strand
CAAAACCGTAGGTTGTGCGTTCAAGTCGTACTGCCCCTGCCATCTACTTTAAAAATTTTCAAGCCGTGTCCTGCAAGACGCGGCTTTTTACGTTCCCTGTATTTGCGTTTTAAATGGGCTGTGAGCGTCCTGTTATTTTTTAGAGTAAAATTATACATTGAATGAAGAAAGGCGGCTTGTAGGATACGTCAGCCGCCTTAAAATCGATGTTAAAAATTTTTACCCAAAACTGCGCTACTTATCCAATTTCAATTTGTCATAATTTGACGCCGAATTTATCATTACTTTGCAAACATTTATTTGATAGGAATTTTTTAGCGTGAATCTTTGCCCGCTCGGAAAATTCCCCGTCTGCGGATAAATAACTTCGTAAAATTTATCAGATTTATTGTAGAAAACGCCATAATAGCCGTACATTTTAAAATAGCCGTCCGGCTCCACTTCGTAGCCTTGAAAAACAATCAATTTATCGCCGTTGGAATAGTATCTGTCAACTTCCCGCGCCGAATCTTTCTTGAAAACTACCATTGAGCCGTCATCACGCTGTACAAAAATTGGACAGTTTTTATCGCCCTTCCAATAGTCAATTTTATCTTCTGCGCCATCGCCAAAAAGATATCCGATGATTAAAAGTATAATAAAGATTGTCAGACAACCGCCGCTGTCTTCTTCAATTTTTTTTACCGTGCCGCTGTCAGTGTCAATTTCAAATCGTGGCATAATTTAAAACCTCCAAAATTTTAAAACGGCTGATTTCGTATCAATCTGCATACATATAAAAATCTGCGCGAGTATTTTTATATTCAACGTCGACAAAAATATTTCGTTGAGCTTGCGAACTCCAAACGGTGTATTTTTTGTGGAAATATGAAGAGTAAGGGTCTGCCATAATATCTTGATAAAATTCTCTGCCGAAATTATCAATGTCATTTTGAGTTACGCCCGCCATCATCAATATAGAGGCATACATTAAGCCGCCTTCCATATTCGTCTTTAAATTATCATAGCTTCCATCGGCAGGATAAGAAACAAGCGCACGTTGAACTTCGTTATTGTTGCCGAGCCGGAAACGAATTAAATTATTTTGACTATTGCCCCAGTGCAATTCGCAACGACGCGCGCCTTGATAGGTGTAATATTCCTTGCCCCAAATGCTGATATTGAATTGACTGCTGACGCGGCGAATACCTTCAATGACATTTTCAACATCAGAATTAATCAGCGCGGCGGCGGACACCCTAACATTTGCCGCAAATAAAAAAATTACAACGCCCAATAAAATTTTCTTCAACATAATAAAAACCTCCTTAATAATAACGCCTTTCAAGCGGGTCTGTACCAAATTCATTTGTTCCAACTTCGCCCTTAGCGAACCATAAGCCGTAAACTACAATATCGCAAATAAAATATATCTGATACGGCAAATTGGTATAAGTTGCCATTTCGTAAAACAACGCCAAAATTCTCAATGCTTGCATTCCTGTATTTACTTTAGCTAAAAATTCTTCGTCATCTTTAATATATTTGTACCAATACACATCGCGGCTTAAATCGTGACTGCGACGCACAATCAAGCCGTAATCCAGATAGGCAACAAACGCCGTGTATAAAATTCCAAGCATCGCCGTATGATTAATATTTTCAGGATTCAAATTTAAAACAATAAAAATAATTATATAAGGGACTAAGCCAATACAACTTGAAAGAATAGTCCTCTTGAAAAAGCGCAGGCGATTTAACCGCCCATCCTTGCGCAAGAAAGTTTCATACCACCAGCCGCCGTAAGTTTGATTTTGATAATTTTGATTGTAATTTTGCGGCGGCGTAGTTGCCGCTTTTCTTTCGGCGTAAATTTCCTGCACAGTTTTAGATTTTTCATAAGGCATAGGCGCGGGCGGTGTATTTGCTGCCTTTCTTTCAGCAAAAATTTCTTGAACGGTTTTAGGTTTTTCATAAGGCATAGGCGCGGGCGGTGTATTTGCTGCTTTTTTTTCAGCGTAAATTTCCTGTATAGATTTTGGCGGCGGCGAGTCCTGCGCGAGTTCAGTAACAACTTTATGACCGCACGCACTGCAAAACTTTGCACCAACTTTTAATCGTGCGCCACATTCGCTACAAAATTTACTCATAAAAATTGCCTCCTTACAGCGCATTAACTCTTAAATCAGTTATAATCCAGCGGTTATCAATTTTCTGCAAAGTGGCAGTTCCTTGAAAAGCGCGGCTAACATCCCGCCCGTGTTCCCAGCAATTTGAATCAAGGCGATATTCCAATACTGCCGAATTGCCGCTTGAAGAAATTGTTTTGACATTTGAAAGTCTATTTAAACTTACATTGGCGTGACCTTTTGAAAAATTATCCAATCCGTTCATATAATTTTGCATATCGTAAGAAAGCATATCAAAAGCGGCGCGCGGATTAGCTGACGCTATAAAATTGTAATATTGTTCAAGTGCTGACTGTGCCCCGTTGCCTTGCGAATTAAAAAAATAATATAAAACATTTTCGCGCGTTGTACGGTAAAATTCATTGTTCGGCTCCAATTCAATAGCCTTGTTCAAATATTTTAATTCATCGTCGTAACGTTCCAATCGTTCATAAGCAACCGCCATATTGTAATAGGCTTGCGAATTTTGCGGATTCACTTCAACCGATTTGTTATACATAAAAATTGCACCCTCATAATCGCCAAGTTCTAAATAAGAATTGCCGCAATTATAATAGGCAACGTCATTTTGAGGATTAAGTTCAATCGCTTTCAGAAAAAAATTAATTGCGTTGTAGTGGTCGTTTAATTCGCTGTAATAACAACCTAAGCTAAAATTAACCGTAGCGTTATTCGGATTCAGCGCAAGAGCTTTTTGATAGTTTGTAAAGGCAGTTGGATAATCATTTAAAGCCCTGTAAGCATTTCCCAAATTGTTATAGGCGGCGTCATATCCGGAATCCAGCTCGATATATTTTTTATAAAATTTTATTGCGTTTTGATAATCTGCTAATTGATTGTAGCAATAACCGAGTCCAAAATAAGCGGCTTCATTTTTGGGATTAAGTTCAATCGCTTTTTGAAAGGCGGTAATTGCACTGCGATAATCGCCTTTATCTATGTGCCTGTCAGCAACGTCGATGTAATAAGTATCGTTTTTGCCGGAAACCGGCGCATTTTGTTTAGAGTTGAAAATAAAAACACCGCACGCCAATAAAATAATTGCGCCAATAATAATTGCCGGATTCTGATAAAATTTTTTATCGGTATTAGTTGTAGAATTATATTGCGGCGGGGTATTTTCTACGGTTGCAACGGGATTTTCTTCAGCAACTTTCACGCCGCATTCGTGGCAAAATGTTTCCGCGTCGTCCAACTTTGTACCGCAGTTGTGACAAAATTTCATAAAATCCCCTCCTTACCATATGACAAAAACATTTCCGCAACGATGACACAAATAAAAATTTTCGTGCATAAAAATTCCTCCCAATAAAAAAATACTTTACATATTAAAATTTTTGTGTATAATATACCCCCCCCCGCGTGTCATTTGTCAAGATATAATAAAAAAAGACTGTATCAATTTCGATACAGTCTTAAAATTTTTTAGTTTAAAAATTATTCAACTTGCGTACCAATACCGGACGCCGTGAAAAGTTCCAAAATAATTGAGTGCGGGAGTCTGCCGTCGATAATGTGCGCTTTGCCTGCGCCGCCCTGCAACGCTCGTAAACACGCCTCAACTTTCGGTATCATTCCGCCCGCTATGACGCCGTCTTTAATGTATTGGCGAGCTTCAGCCGCGCTTAAAGTTGAAATGAAACTGCTTTTATCTTCAAAATTTTTGTATACGCCTTCAGTATCAGTCAAAAGTAAAAGTTTTTCAGCCTTCAACGCGCCCGCAATATCCGCCGCCACATAATCTGCATTGATGTTGTAACTTTCGCCGTCCTCACCAACGCCTATTGGCGCAATGACCGGTACATAGCCGCTTTTAATTAAATCTTCGACAATACGAATATCAATTTTTTTAGTTTTGCCGACGTAACCAATATCAACTTTAGTTTTTTCGCCCTGTTCGTAAACAGTGGCAAGTTTTTTTTCGGCGTGAATTAAATCTGCATCTTTGCCGCTTATTCCAACTGCACGAACGCCGCGCCGATTCAGTAACATTACAATTTCTGAATTAACTTTACCGGCTAAAACCATTTCTACAATTTCAACTGTTTCTTCATCTGTAACTCTTAAGCCGCTTACAAATGAAGTTTCCTTACCGACTTTTTTAAGAAATTGGGTTATTTCGGGTCCGCCGCCGTGCACAATTACAACGTTAATTCCGGTATACTTCATTAACGCTATATCCTGCATAACTTTTTCTTTCAGTTCGTCATTAACCATTGCGTTACCGCCATACTTAACAACTACTGTCTTACCGTAAAACTCTTGAATATAAGGTAAAGCCTCAACCAGAACTTCAGCTTTATCTTTATCTTTATCCCCGAAAGGGGATTCACTTTCACTTTCACTTTCAACTTCCGCTGAAAGTTCATTCGCTAATTTTTTTAAAAATCCTGCGTCAAATTGTGCGGCTTTTAAATTTTCTTCAAAAGATTTTTCATTGGAGAAAAAGCGGCTAAGTACTTGCCGCGCCAATTCGGTTTTTAATTCTTCTTCACTTAACATTTTTTATTCCCTCCATTAAAAAAACTTAAGGGCTAGAAAAAATGAATCCCCTAGCCCTTAATCCTTAGTCCTTAATCCCTAAATCAGGTGTGGTATTCGCCGTTGATTTTCACATATTCATAGGAAAAATCACAGCTCCAAACGGTTGCATCAACTTCACCGAGTCCAAGTTCAATGTCAATTACTATATCCTTTGCTGACATAATTTTTTTAACTGCGTCCGCGTCAAATTTCAAAACTAAGCCATCAGCATAAACCGGTACACCGCCAAATTTAATAACCGTTTTTTCGGGATTGATTTTTACTTGAGAATAACCGACCGCGCAAATCGCACGCCCTACATTCGGGTCTTCACCAAAAAACGCGCACTTCATTAAAGGCGAATTTGCAATAGCCATTCCAACTTTTTTGGCGTCTGTAAAAGTTTTTGCGCCGTGTATGTTGTACGTTAAAAATTTCGTCGCGCCTTCGCCGTCCGCCGCTATTCTCTTTGTAAGTTCGATACACATTTCTTTCAGTACCGCGTAAAACTTAACAAAGTCTGCATTTTTTTCAGTAATTTTGGCGTTGCCTGCCGCGCCGTTCGCCATTACTATTACCATATCATTTGTTGAAGTATCGCCGTCAACCGTCAACATATTAAAACTAACTTCAGTAATTTCACTTAACGCTTCCTGTAAAAGTTTCCTGTCAATGTCAATATCCGTTGTGATGAAACAAAGCATGGTTGCCATATTCGGCATAATCATTCCCGAACCTTTTGCTATTGCACCGAGTTTAATTTCTTTATCGCCAATTTTAAATTCAGTTGCACAAGCCTTTGAATAAGTATCAGTTGTAATAATTGCATTGCCCGCGTTGACGCTGCCTTCAGTAGAAAGTTCCTTTACAGCGGCTTTAATTCCCGCTTTCATTTTATCCATTGGAAGATTGACGCCAATAACACCCGTTGAGGCAACTATAACATCGTCTTGACGGCAATTTAATTCTTGCGCGGCGATACTTGCCATTTTTTCGGCGTCGCGTATTCCCTGCTCGCCTGTACAAGCATTGGCGCAACCTGCATTTGCCACTATTGCGTGAGCCGTGCCCGTCTCGACAACAATTTTGCTTACTCTTACCGGCGCGGCGGCTACTTGATTTTGTGTGAAAACGCCTGCTACTGCCGCTTCTTTTTCGGTGTAAATTAATGCTACGTCAAGGTTGCCGCTTTTTTTGATTCCTGCGCGAACGCCCGCCGCTTTAAAGCCTTGCGGATATGTAACGCCCGCTTTTTTGTGTTTTTCATTGAACATTTTTTGAAAACTCCTTTTGCAGTTTTGTATCCCTAACCCCTAATCCCTAAATCCTATCCCCTAAATTACCAAGGGGTAAATTGCCAACGCGCCTCAATTTTATCACGTTTTGCACGCCAACGAATGATAGCCGTTGAACAATGTAAATCACGATACCAATAATAATCGGCGTCCTCAAGAGTGCCGCGCTTTGTATCGAACTTAAAGCCCGCTACTATTCTATCCTTTTCTGTCAAGCGATAACTTACGCCCGTTGAAAATTTGTTTGAATAGCTGTCAGTGTCAAATTCATAAAGCGAATTTTGCGAAGTATTTTTAGTATAATCGTAGCCTGCATACGCCGCCAATTTGTCATTAAATTCTTTGAAAAGTTTTATACCGTAATTCATACCCTTAACAGTTTGTTTACTGCGATTGGGAGATTTTTCATCGTCTTTTGTAATTTTGTAACTGGTATTCAGAAACAGGGTAAATTTGTTCGGTAAATTAATTGGGTCGTGTGACAAGCCTGCTTCAAATTCTTGGTGCGTGCTTGCAATGTTTTGAGTGCTCCAATCGCCTATTTCATATTCAAAACTGTATGACATTGGCAGATTGTCAAAGTGCTTGCTGTAATATAAATCAAGTCCAGGTTCTTTTTTTATCCACCGCCCGTCGCTGTCATAGTAGTAGCCGTACAACGCCCGCGTTATAAAGTTGCGGTTATTGTAGTGAAATTCGGTATTACTGCGGACGCCGTTTTTGGTGTCAATGTGCGCGTTTATTAAATATTTAAAATGATTGTTAATTACGGGAAATTCAAAAGTATCTTCAATGTAAAGACCGTTAGCAGAATTATAACCTACACTCGGAAAGTATGGTTGTTCATTATTTTCCAATTTGCGCTCGGTGTATTTTTTTGAACCAACTACAACGTTTCCTATCCAGAGTTTTATATCGTACATTCTGATAATTTGCTCGGGGTAAATTTCCATACGCTCTGCACTAACTCTATAATCGGGGTCTTTTGCGCCGCACTTTGTTTGGTAAGCGTCATAAGCTACAATGTGGTCGGGGTAAAATTCAAAACGCCGCCCTGAAATGTAATATTCGCCCGCCTTGCCCTTGACGTTGTCCATTGTACCAACTTTACTGCCGTAATTGTAAACCGTGTTGTAGCCGTCCAAGCTGACGCGCGGAGCATTTTCAGCGAATTGTAAAACGTGCGCCTTGCCTTTAACTTTAATATCTTGAGTGTTTAAATTGCCGGTAATGAATTCACTTTGGAAGCGGTGCCCGTCCAGCTGAATTATATCAACGTGCCCCTTTGCCGTAAATTCGCCCGTCAAGGTGTTGTAGGTTAAATCGTCGCCTTCAAACGCGGCGGGGATTGGCTCACCTTCAACTATTGGGCGCGGCAAGCGTTCGATTGCTTCTTCAATATCAGCTTGCAACTTTTTTTGTTCGTCCGTAAGTTCGGCGGCGCGTTTTTCTCGGCGTTGGTTTTCTATGTAGTCGAAAATTTCAGTGCCCGTATCTGATTTTGATTCATATACTGCCTCTGCGCGCGGCATCAGTGCAACCGTACATAGTGCCGCTATTATTATTTTTTTCAAGCAATTTCCCCCTTCTTTTTAAGGGTTAAGGGCTAAGGGCTAGGGGTTAAGGAAAATTCTTAATCCCTAATCCCTAATCCTTAATCCCTAATCCCTAATCCCTAAAATCGCCGTAAATTACAACGTCAACTATATCGCCCATTAAGGATTTTTCTGAATAACTTTTCGGCGGGCGGCGCGTTGTATCTGCCTTTATTTCCGTGCGTTCGTCATATGAAAGAGTGCGCGTTGAAAGTATAGTATAAGTTTTCGCCGCGTGATTTATCTGCAGGTCTACCACGTCCATTTCATTCACGTTCAGCCGGATTATTACCATATTTACTCTAAATATATTTTCAGTCTCAAGTTTTATTGTGTCAATGTCGATAAAATAACCGAAATCATCATTTGAATCTATAAATTTTAAATCCTCTGCCGCGCAAGTATTTATATTCAAAAGCAGCAACAGTATCAAAAGTTTTTTCAATTTCTTATCTCCCGTTCGATTTTTTTTGCGGCTAATAGTATAATCTTTTTTACGGCAGTAGGCAATAAGAAAGGAGTAATTTTTATGGCAACCAGATATACAACAAGTGCTGAAGGGGCTTTTACCTTTCTTGGCAAAACTTATAAAATAGAGGGCGATTCAAGCGTTGTTTTTTATATTGACGATGACGGCAACGTTACGGGCGTTAATAATTTGGACGGCACAATTACCGCAGATTTTGAAAACGGCTTGACTGTCAACGGCGAAACTGTCAAAGTTACGGGCGATAAAAATAATTTAATCAGCGTCACGGCGTCAACTGCTGACGGTATAACTGAAATTGGCGGCGTCAACGGCGATGAAGTTACCGTTGTTAATTTTGGCAGTGCAAATAATATCGTTACTACGTCAAGCGGCACTTTCACTATCGATTCAACAACTTTTACTGTTGACGATAAATCAGGCGTTACTTTCGGATTGACTGACGGCGCAATTACAAGTGTTGATAATCTGGACGGCAACATTACCGGCGATTTTTCAAATACTGTCAGTATAAACGGCGTTGCTGTCAAAGTTACCGGCGGTGAAGTTACTGCTACTGTTGAAAATGATATTGTTTCTGTTACAACCGGCGAAGGCACTTTCAACGTTGGCAACCGCAATTTCACTGTTACAAATTCGGCAACTTTTATATTTGACAGTGAAGGCGCAGTTACCGGCGTTACAAATTTTATCGGCTCGATTAGTTTTACTTCAAACGGCTTGGCTTTTTCTGTCAACGGCACTGAATTAACAATAGGCGTTAATGACGCTGTTACAATTTCAACCGACGAAAACGGCGTTATTACGGGTATTTCCGGTTTTGACACGTACATTTTTAATTTGCCCGCCAATACCACCGTTGGAGCTACTGACAAAAATATTACTGTCAACGGCACTGCTATTTCAATTAATGAAGGCACTAACACCAATTATATTTTGACGTTGAATGATGAAGGCGTACCGACGCAGGCGAGCGGCTTAAGTGACGGGACAACCGTTAATAATGTTCCTGCAAATATGGAACTTGTTACTGATGAAAACGGCGCGTTCAGAATTGGCAGTCGTACTTACACTGTTAGCGGCGATGATGGCGGCGTTACTTTTTCAACTGATACTGAAAATAAAGTTACTGCTGTTGATAATCTGGACGGCGCAATTTATGTACAAGGCGACGCAACTTTAACTGTCAACGGTTATTCGGTTGCCATTGATAAGGTTGTTAGCGCAGGCGATACTATTTCTATTTACGGCGGCTCCAACGGTATTTATAATGTTTACGGCTTATCTACCGGCGATACTATAAACGGCGATTTAGACGGCGCGGCTATTTCTATGAGCGGCAATTCTACCCTATACATTAACGACCACACCTACCAACTTTCAAACGATTCTGACGGCGTTATTATTATCCCAAATGAAACTTCCACCGCCATTAAATATCTTAGCCCCAATTCTACTTTTATTGTCGATTCTGCCGGTACGTACATTGTTAGCAATGATGACGATGAAACTGTTACTTTGAATGTTGACGGCGCGGCTACTATCCTTGCCGATTCTGACGGCGTTATTTCCGCCTATGATTCAACCGACTTTGATATAAATTCTAACTCCGACCTTAACACTATCATTAATTATATTGCCCAACAACCTTTAAACTATATCAATACCAAGTCCCCGCTTACCACTTTTGATTTAGACGTTAATTACAATCTGAATTTAGTTTTTTATTTGAACAATACCAATCCTACCGCTGCTGATTATGACTTCAGCTCCACTTCCTACAGAAAGCGCGTTTCATTGGCGGGCGGCGACCAAAACCTTACTTTGAACAGCGCGGGCGATAATATTGTTGCGGTTATTTCCTCTGCCACCGGCGATAAAAATATTTTTCTGGGCTCCGGCGGCGATAACCTTGTTGTTGACGATACCGCCGCTAACCTTACCGTTCACGCGGGCACCGCCGCAGATGATATTGTTACCAAATCTGATATTTCCATTTTTACCAATGACAACGCCCCTACCAAATTCACTCCCCTAAATAATTCCACTATCACTCTCCTTAATTACGGCGTCGATGAATTTTATTCCGGCGCAGGCGTTCAAACCAATCTTTCAAATATTTTAAAAGCCGTTAAGACCGGTTCAATTTCTTTTGGCGACGGCTCCGCCTCTATCTCAAATTTCGGCTCTGTCATTTTCGACGGCGATTCTCTTTCTTCCGCCACTTCAAATTTCGCCAATTTCTATGATAAATCCAATAACCTTTCTAAAGTTGCCTTTACTTATTCGACCGGCGGCACCCTCAACGCCTCAAATATTTCTGACGCCCTCATCATCAAAGGTAATTATTTCAACACCGCCGATTATTCCGCTTCTATTACTGCCGGCAAAGGGAATGATACCATCCTTGCAGGCGGCGGCGATTCTATTGACGCAGGCGACGGCGATAACCTCATTGAATTTTCCGTTACCAGAAATAAATCTGCCACAATTTTTTCTACTTCAAAAACTTCAAATGATACTGTCAAAAATTTTAGATTCGGAACTGATTCAACCGCCGATGTCATTCAAACTGAAAGATTTTATGTTGACGGTATGACGCTTGAAGATTCTGACGTGGTATTGGATTTAAGAAATGCAGGGACTTTGACGCTTGCAGACGGCGTTAATAAAACTGCCCTGATTGAAAATGATTATGTTGATAACCCTGTTAGCGTTCAATTCGGCAACGATAAACTGACTCTCAATAATTCGGCTGAATATTATTGGGCGGGCGGTGCAGATGTTACTGTTGAAGTCGGCGCAACTTACAGCGGCGATTCTGTCAAGATAGATTTAACCAATTCAAACTTTCAAGACAGAGACAATTTAAGATTCAACGGCGATTTAAAAGTTATTGACGCCACAAACTACAAGGGCGCGGCTGAACTTACCGGCAACGATTCAGCTAACGTTATCACTGCCGCTATTGGCAATTCCACTTTAACGGGCGGCAAGGGCAACGATACTTTGTACGGCGGATCGGGCGCAGACGTTTTTGTATTTGCGGCGAATCACGGCGACGATTATATTTTTAACTTTGACTTTGATAAAGATACAATTTCAACCGGCTCGTTAAGCTTAACTTCAGTAACGGCTGATTCTTTGGGCAATGCAACTTTGAAACTTTCGGACGGCAATTTATTTTTAGAAAATGCTGTAGGAAATATTGTAAGTGTTGAAAGTTCAAGCGAAACTACAACTTATCAGATCGGCTACGATGAACTGTTAATTGCTAACACCGCTGATTATTATTGGGCTGGCGGCGCAAATGCTACAGTCAATCTGAAAGATTTTAGCGCAGATTCTGTTTCAATCGATTTAACAAGTACAGATTATGAAGATAATGACAACTTGCGGCTATACGGCGATGTTCAGAATATCGACGCCTCCAACTATGAAGGCACAATCACTCTTACGGGCAACGGCAAGGCAAATTCTGTTACTTTAGGGAGCGGTGCGGCTTTAATAAGATATTCAAGCGGCGGCGGCAACGATACTATTTTTGGCGTTAAATCTAATGACAGTTTACAAATTGTTGATGCCAATTTTTCAACAGTGGAAAACGGCGATGATTTAGTTGTAACTGTCGGCAAGAATACAATTTTAATCAAAGACGGCGCGGGCGTAGGCTTCACGATCGGCGGCACGATTGAAGGCGGCGCGTCAAAAACTGTAATTGGTACAGCGGGCGCGGATACTATCACTAACACAATCGCAGGCGCAGTCATTACCGCTCTTGCCGGTAACGATTCTATTTCAAATATTGGTAACCGTGTTTCAATCGACGGCGGCACGGGCTCTGATACAATCGAAAACAACGGCACCAACTCAACTTTGAACGGCGGCAACGGCGATGATGTCATTTCAAATACTGCGTTGAGTGTAACAATCATTGGCGGGGCGGGCTACGACACAATTTATAACACTTCAACAAATATTTCTATAAACGCGGGCGACGGCAACGATAGAATCAGTAACAGCGGTTCAAAGGTTACGATAGTTGCGGGCAAAGGCGCGGATTCGGTTAAAAACAGCGGCGATACTATTTCAATCAGCGGTGGCGAAAGTCGAGATACAATTTTCAGCAGTGGCACCAATGTAACGATAAACGGCGGGGCGGGCGATGATTTTATTTCAGTGGCAAGTGGCAAGAAAACGTTGATTGAATACCACGGCGGGGAAGACAACGACACCATAGCGGGAATAAGCGCGGGCGATACTCTGAAAATCACGGGGGCGAAATATACCAGTTTGACGAGCGGGGAAAATATCAAGATAAAAGTTGGCGACGATGCAATTTTGCTCCGAAGTGCAGTAGGAGTAGATTTTAAGGTTGAAGGTACGCTGGAAAGTGCGGGCGAAGCGAATGTATTAAAAGGGACTGCGCGGGTGGACACATTAACCAACGCTGAAGATGAATATACGATTTACGGGCTCGGCGGCAGTGATAAAATATCGAACAGCGGAAGCAGTGTAACGATAATTGGCGGCACGGGCAATGATTCAATCGTGAACACGGGTTCAAGCGTGGTTTATCAATACGCGGCGGGTGATGGCGATGATACAATTTTTGGGTTCACGGCTTATGACACGTTGCAGATAACGCGCGGCACAATAAAAAGCAGCCTTGCAACGGGCAATGATTTTATTTTGTACATTGGAGCGGGCTCTGTTACATTTAAAAATCTTACGGGCAATTCGACAGTAAACATTATGGATACAAAGGGCAACGTTGAAACAATCACGATAGGGAAGTTAATGCAGGGTACTTCAAAGGCTGATTCTTTAGCCAATTCAAGGGACGGTTATCAGATTGAAGGGTTTGCAGGGAATGACAGAATTTACAATTACGCGGATGACGTAACGATAATTGGCGGGACGGGCAATGATTCAATAGTTAATACCGGTCAGAATGTAGTTTATAAATATGCAAGTTCGGACGGTAAGGACGTTATCACGGGCTTTAATGACGGCGACATCATAAATATAACGCGCGGCAGTCTTAGCGGTTCGGTTGTAAGCGGCAGTGATTTAATTTTGAATATTGGCAGTGGCAGTATCACTTTGAAAGACATTGAAGCGGATACAGTTGTAAATGTTGTAAATGCAGATAACACCATTACAAAACTTACAGTACCGCGCCTTGTACAAGGAACGAGTCGCGCAGATACTTTAATTAACGATGAAGACAGTTACCAAATTGAAAGTTACGGCGGCGCAGATAAAATTACAAACAGCGGCAATTCCTGTACAGTTATTGCGGGCGCGGGCAACGATTCAATCATTAATGAAGGTACAAAAAATCTGTACCAATATTCGAGCGGCGACGGCAAAGATACAATCATTGGTTACAATTCAACTGATACGTTGCAGATTGTAAAAGGCACTGTTAAAAGTTCGATTGTTAGCGGCAATGATTTTATTTTGAATATAGGGAGCGGCTCCGTTACTTTCAAAAACATTGCAAAGGGCAGTAAAATTAATCTGATTGATTCAACGGGCAAATCTTCAACCTTGACAGTTCCAAAAATCCTGCAGGGCACGGCAAAGGCTGATACTTTAACAAATGCTGAAAAAGAATATGAAGTGCAGGGCTTGAGCGGGCACGATTCAATTACAAATACCGCAAACACGGTTACTATAGTTGGAGGATTGGGCAACGATACAATTTCAAACAGCGGCAATAAAATTATTTACAACTATGCAACCGGCGACGGCAAAGACGTTATTTCAGGTTTTGGTACAAGCGACACTTTGCACATTACAAAAGGCACAATTAAAAGTTCGGTTATAAGCGGCAACGACTTAGTTTTGAATATTGGAAGCGGCTCTGTTACTGTCAAGGATATTGTAGGCGGCAGTATAAATCTGCGCGACGCGGCGGGCAGTACAAGCACGTTGAAAGTTCCCTATGTACACGTGCTGACAGATAAAGCCGAAAGTTTCACGAATGAAGACGCCAATTACTTGGTTGACGCGGGCGCGGGTAATGATACTATTGAAAACTTTGCAAAAAATGTATCTGTAGACGGCGGCGCGGGCAAAGATTATATTTACAACACGGGAGCTAATTCTTCGATATTCGGCGGCGCGGGCAATGATTCTATAGATAACTTTGCAAGCAATTCAACGATAAACGGCGGCGCAGGCAATGACACCATAACCAACAGCGGCTTGAAAAATGTTTATGAATATGCAACGGGCGGCGGCAAAGATTTAATAATTGGTTACGGCTCCACCGACACTTTGCAAATTACGAGCGGCAAATTAAAAACTGTCAATGTTAAAGGTATGGACGTAACTTTCAATATTGGCAGCGGCTCTGTAACATTGCAAGACGCGGCGGGCAAAACTATTAATTTTTTGAACAGCAGCGGCAATTTAACAAGCACGGTTTACAGCGGTATTTGGGAAGGCACGGCAAACGCAGATACTTTTTCAAACACTTCAAGCAACATTTTACTGAAGGGATTGGGCGGCAACGATACAATCACAAACTACGCGGCAACCGTTACCATAAACGGCGGCGCAGGGCACGATACAATTACTCTCGATAAAAGCAAAAATGTAACCGTTATTGGCGGCGCGGGTAATGACACGATTAACTCAAGCAGTACAAGCGGCGTTGTCTACCAATACGCGGGCGGCGACGGCAAAGACTTAATCACCGGCTTTAACAAAAAAGATACAATTCAAGTTACAAGCGGTACCGTTAAATCTGTCAAAACTTCGAGCGGCAATACAATTATTACCATTGGAAGCGGCACAATTACCCTTGAAAAATATACAAGCGCGGTTACTCTTGTTGACAAAAGCAATAATAAAATCAGCGTCAGCTCACAAGTTTTAGATTTGTTTGAAGACAATAATTTCATTACCGACGATACAAATTTAAATTCTATCGTTGACAGCAAATTTACTGTAACTGAAATTCAAGATACAAAAGTTAATGAACTTTCGCAACCCGTTTTAACATTTGCTAAGGAATAGTGGAAAGGACGCCCGCCGCACTCCGTTTTTACTTGTG
>CALDHY010000067.1 GCA_937901445.1 uncultured Selenomonadales bacterium | reverse complement strand
AATCCTGCCGCAACACTTACCAAAATATTTGCCGCCGCCGAAAAAAATTGCCCGCCTTGAATCAACGCCAATGTTTCAGCTGAAAACGATGAAAAAGTTGTAAAGCCGCCCAAAAATCCTACCGCCAATAAAAGCCGTACATTTTCTAAACTTGAACGCCCCGCAATTATCCCGACAACCAGCCCCATTAAAAAACTTCCCAAAATATTTGCCGTCAATGTGCCGAGCGGAAAATTTCCCAACTTGCCCGCTAAATTCGTTGTTACAAAATATCTTGCCATTGCGCCCAAGCCGCCGCCTAAAAATATCAATAAAAATTTCGTCATTAAAAATCTACCTCTTCGCCCAAAATTATTTTCAATTCTTCAAGTGTAGTTAAACCTGCGCGAACTTTTTCTAATCCGTCCGCCGCTAAAGTTTTTAAACCGTTGCGTCGCGCAGTTTCTCTAATTTTCTCCAAGTCTCGACTGTACAAAATTAATTCGCTTATATTTTTATCGACGTTCAAAATTTCGTGCAGTGCAATTCGTCCGAAAAATCCCGTGCCGCCGCATTTTTCACAACCGACCGGCTGAAATATTTTTGACGCGCCAATTTTCTTTGATTCAAATTCATTTGCCGTTACTGATTTTTTACAGTGCGGACAAAGTTTTCTAACCAGTCTTTGAGCAACAACGCCTTTCAAAGTTGACGCCAATAAATACGGCTCCACGCCCATTTCAATCATTCTGAAAACCGCACTGCAAGAATCTTTGGCGTGCAACGTTGTAAAAATTAAATGTCCCGTCAACGCCGCCCGTACCGCAATTTGTGAAGTTTCCGCGTCCCGCGCCTCGCCGACCATCATACAATTACAATCCATTCTTAGCATTGCCCGCAAGCCCGCCGCAAATGTCAAGCCCGCCTTTTCGTTCACTTGTACTTGACTGACGCCGGAAATGTGCTGTTCGATTGGATCTTCAAGCGTCATTATCGAACACGCGGGCGTGTTTAATTCTCTTAACGCCGCGTACAAAGTCGTTGACTTTCCGGAGTTCATTGGTCCCGTTAAAATTATCATTCCGGAAGTTTCGGCTATCATTCGGCGAAAGATTTTTTCATTTTCTAAAGTAAATCCCAAATCTGATAAGCTGTGTAAATTTTGCGTAGAATCTAGCAAGCGAATTGTTAAACTTTCCGCGCCGAATGAAGGCATTGACGCCACGCGCATTTCTGTTTCATTAAATTTTATTGCGCCATCCAGTGGCGAAAACGCCGCCGTTGTATCCATACGCGCCAAAATTTTTATTCGTGAAGTTATCGCCGCCGCAAATTTTATTGGAAGCGGCTCGTGCAATTCGTGAAGGCGTCCGTCAATCCTGTAACGCACGCGCAAAAATTCTTCAAGCGGTTCAATGTGTAAATCTGTTGCCCGCATTTTTATCGCAAATTCCAAAATTAAATCTACCATTTGAACAATCGCCGCCGAGTTGCCGCCGAAATTGTGTCCGGCTTGGTGTATCAATTTGTGAAGTCTTTCCTTGAATTTTTCCAACAGATCGGA
>CALDHY010000066.1 GCA_937901445.1 uncultured Selenomonadales bacterium | reverse complement strand
GTGGCGGAAGCCCTACTCCGAGCGTACAGGAACGCCGGTGCCCTGCGCGGGCTAGCATTTTTCTTTGATACTTTCTTTTGTGGCATGACAAAAGAAAGTATATTTCTTAACTAAAACTTTGAAAATTACGATAAAGAAATTGGTACTAAAAAGATTTTCAGCTGAAAATATATGTAAAACAAAGAGGAAGTGGTAAACGATGTGGCGAGGGCTCTTCACGGCGGCAACCGGTATGATAACAGAGGCGCGGCGAACGGACGTAATAGCCAATAACCTTGCAAACGCCGCAACCACCGGTTATAAAAAAGATATAGCCGTACACCAAGAATTTGAAACTGTAATGTTAAAACGAATGTATGACCACGACGACACGGGCGCAGGTGTACAGGCAAACGGAATCCTCGACACGGACAGCGTTGACGTTACCAAATTTAAAGGCTTTAAGGTTGACCAACAAGACGCCCCTCCAATAGGCGAACTCGGCTTGGGCGATTATATTGCAGAAATTGCTGTAGACCATTCGCAAGGCGCGTTTGAAAGTACCGGCAACACTTTTGATTTGGCAATAGCAGGCAACGGTTTTTTCACTGTACAGACGCCGCAAGGAATACGTTACACACGCAGCGGAGCTTTCTTTAGAAATCAAAACGGCGTGTTGCAAGATATACGCGGTTACAATGTGCTTGACAGGGCAGGTAACCCAATTACCATTCCCGCTAACATTCCGGATACAAGAATTACTGTTTCCCCTGACGGCTCCATTTATACCAACGGCGAAAATCAGCCGGTCGCGCAGATTCAAGTTGTGCAGTTTGATAATCGTTTAGCCGTTCAAAAACAGGGCAATAATCTTTTTGCCGCAGTAAACAACGCACAACCGCAACAGGCAACCGGCGAAGTTATGCAGGGAATGTTGGAACGCTCCAATGTTGAAATTGTTCGTGAAATGGTTGAGTTAATTCATAATCACAGACTTTACGAGGCAAATTCAAAGGCTGTGACTACACAAGATACAATGCTCGATAATTCAGTTAATCAACTCGGGCGATTAGGTTAAGGAGTTAAAAAAAGAACAACAGGTAGAACATTGACCGACACTCAAACGGGTGCCGGTTATTTTTTTGTCTAAAATTCGATTTAAGCCACGTTTTAAACTTTTTTAATATATTTGTACCCTTGAGCTTAGAAAAACGATTTTAAGGGTATTACAGCGCGTCTACGGGCTTATTTTTTATTGAATTAAAATTTTTTATCTTAAATATACTTTCTTTTGTCATGCCACATGCGCGGCTGCGTCAGCGGGCGTGCTCTTTAGCAAAGAAAGTATCAAAGAAAAAGTCTAGCCCGTTCAGCATTTTTCGCGTCGAAGGTTACCAAAATTTAAATTCCGTCCCGCGTCTCACTGCGTTTTCAAAATTCCTACTCAAAACTAAAAATGAAAGAACGGGCATCTGTTTACAAATTTTTATTGTTTTGATTTTCTGTTCATTAACGCTGAAAAAATTGGCTCGCCGCCGCAAAAATCTGCCGCCATATAAGCCGCTCCGCTTACAATCGTTAAAGTCAACAAGTACGAAAATTGTCCCGTTATTTCCATTATCAAAAGGCAACCGGTTACGGGAGCTTTAACAACCGCCGCAAAAAACGCCGCCATTCCAAATACAATTAAAAGCGTTGTTAAATCTGCCGAAAAATAACCTAAACTAATTCCAACTTCAGCAAAAATCTTGCCGCCCAACGCGCCGACCGTCAACAGCGGCAAAAATACGCCGCCCGCCGCGCCCGTCCCAAAACATACAAGCGTAAACAGCCACTTTCCCAAAAATAAAATTGTTACCATTCCTGAATTGAAATCGCCGCTTAAAAGTTCGTCAACCAAAACATTTCCACAGCCCAAAATTTGCGGCAAAGTTATTCCAAGCGGCAAAATTAAAAGCATTGGCACCAAAAATCTTTTGACGCCGAAAATTTTTAATCTGTCGTAGCAGTCCAGCGAAAATAACATTGACTTTGTAAAAATTGCGCCCAAAATTCCCAAAAAAATTCCCAGCGTCACGAAACACAAAAATATTTTCAGCGGCGCGGCTGATAAACTTGCAAACATTCCCAACGTTGGAACTTTCAAAATTTCCGGTACGGTTAGAGGTTGCGCGGTTATCGTTTCAAAAATTGGACGCACGCCGAAAACTAATTCTGCAACTGCCGACGCCGTAACTGACGCCGTTAAAGTTGCAACCAAAACTTCAGGCGTAAATTTTTTGTGCAATTCTTCAATGCAGAAAATCACTCCGGCTAAAGGCGCGTTGAAAACTGCCGCCAAGCCCGCGCCTGCGCCCGCTGTCAATAAAATATCGCCTTCAATGTGGCTTTTCTTGCTGAAAAAATTTCCTACGCACGCGCCGAATTGTACGCTGATACCTGCGCGACCAAGCGATAAACCCGCGCCAATTCCAAAAATTACCGCCGCAAATTTCAAGAAAATTAATCTTAGCGGCTTGTACATTGACGCCACGCCTTGCAACATTCCCTTAATTTGCGGGACGCCGCTCCCTGCAACTTGTTTATCAAATTGTATTGACCACGCCAAAAATTTTGCTGTCAAAACTAAAATTAGCAACGTCAAGAAAAATTTTTCTGCTGTTAAATTCTGAAACCACAGCGGGCGGAAAATATCTGCCTCGTCAAGTAAAAATCGTAACGCCGCCACAATTATGCCCGTGAAAATTCCAATTCGCAAGCCGTCAAAAAATAATCGCACGCGGTAAAATCGTCTGTTTGTTAAAATCTGAATCGTCCCCTTTTTTAGGGACTAGGATATAAGGACTAGAGGATAGTTTTTTTATTCCCTAATCCTTAGCCCTTAATCCCTAATCCTTAATTGAAAACCTGCGCGACAATCAGTATAATTGCGCTATGAAAATTTTATTTGAAAATGTCAATCTGAAGTTCGGACGCCTTGAACTTTTTAAAAATTTGAACGTCGAAATAACCGGCGGCAAAGTTTTTGGAATTACCGGCAAAAACGGCGCGGGCAAGTCAACATTTCTAAAACTTGCAGGGAAAATTATAAAACCCGACAGCGGCACTGTCAAAATTGTTGACGCCGAAACAATCGCCGCCGTTACGCCCGAAATGAAAATTTATGACGATTTAACCGCGCTTGAAAATTTAAATTTCTTTGCTAAACTGCGCAATAAAAAAATCGACGCCGAAAAAATTTTTAACCGCGTTAATTTGAGTATTGAAAACTTGAATATTCGCGCAGGGAATTTTTCAACCGGTATGAAACAACGGCTGAAGTTTGCAATTTTATTGAGTGTTGACGCTGATATTTGGCTACTCGATGAACCGACGGCTAACCTTGATTCTGAAGGGCGAAATATTTTTTACAACGAAATTTTAAGTGCAACCGACAAAATAATTTTGCTTGCCACGAACGATACAAAGGATTTGGAGGTTTGCAATGAAATTCTCAAACTTCCTTGAACAAACGGCGGCGATAGTGCGCAAAGATTTTTTGGTAGGGACGCGGCGGCGGGCGTCATTTGCGGCAATGCTGATGTTTTCATTAACGGCGGTTGCAAGCTTGAGTTTAGCGGCGGGCGGCGCAGTTATCGAAGAAAATTTATTGGCGGCGTTGTTATGGGTAGTGATATTTTTTGCGGCAAGTGCGGGAATTGCGGGAACTTTTGAAGATGAAGCGGCAGCAGGAACTTTAGCAACGTTGAAACTTTACGCCGCGCCTCAAGCGGTACTTTTCGGCAAAATGATTTTCACGCTTGCCAATTTAACGGCGTTGACGATTTTTTTATTGCCGTTGTTTTTGATTTTATTTGACTGTGCGGTCGCGCAGATTTTTTTATTGCTTGTGACAATTTTTTTTGGCGTTGTAGGAATTGCGGGCGCGGGAACATTAACGGCGGCGTTGACAGTTTCAGCAACGGTTAAGGGCGGCTTGTTTCCAATTTTACTTTTTCCGGTAACTTTGCCAATATTTTTACCGGCGATACAGTTGACGGCGGCGGCGTTTACGGGCGCAGATTTTGAAATTGACCTGTTAATTTTAATGACGATTTACGATTTAATTTTGATAGTGGCGTCGTCGATTCTTTATGATTATTTGGATTAACATTAGAATCAGATTAAAAAATATTTTTTGCAGGAAATATACCGGCAGGCTTGAATATTTGAAACGTTCACATAATGACAAGGAGGCAAGTTTTATGAATAACAAAATAAAAAAATTTTTGCTTATGACGGGCGCGGTATTTTCATTGAGTACAACAGTTTCTGCCGCTGAAAATGAAAACCTACAAGAAGCTGAAACACTTGTAAACGGCGTTATTCACGACGTGACACAAAAGATTTTGCCAATCTCGGTTGAGGCTCGGTTTTTTGCGCCGCATATGGATATTAATGTAAAGTCTGATAAAATTCGCTACAGGGACGGCAGCGTCGGCTTGAAAAATGATTTAGGTTTTGGCAACGATAACGCGCCCGAACTCATTTTTCGCTACAAAAGATTCACGGCTGATTATATTCACGTACACGGCACGGGCGAACGGGAATTTACAAAGGCACATCCGCTTTTATTCGGCGGGGCAAATTTGCGCGGCACGGTAGATTCTCAAAGTGATTTTCACTATTTAAAATTGCAAATTACCAATCCCATTGTTTCGGCATTCGGAAGCGGCGTTGATTGGAGTTACGGTTTGACCGGAATTTATTGGAAAGGCTCTGCAAAAGGTACAGATACACGCACCGGCAGAAGTATAAATGAAAGTGAAGAATACGGCGTACCTGTTCCAACTTTAGGAATTGGCGCGCACGCTTCACTTCTTCCTGAAATAAAAGCTTACGCGCACATTTCCGGCTTGCCGCTCGGCGGTTACGGGCACTTTTACGATTTTGAAGCCGGTATTCGCTACAATCCCATTGAAAATCTTGGAATTGACATTGGCTACAGAAGGATTCACGCCAATATTAAGCACAAAGACGACAGCGGCAATTTTACTTTGAACGGACCTTATTTCGGCTTGCGTTACGATTTTTAATTCGTCAAGGAGGAAATTTCAATGCTAAAATCTTTAAGAAAAAATATTCACAAAAAAAATCTAAGCGCGCTAAAAAAATTATTGTTACTTGGAATTGTCACAAGTTCCTTGACACTTTATAACGGCGTGGCGTTTGCAGACCCTGAAGACGGCGAAGAAACTGTTGACGAAGAAAAAACTGAAGAAACTACCGACGAACAAAACACCGAAACAGGCGAAACTGAAACTACTGTGACTGAAGATTTAAATTTAGATGATGTTACAACGGGCGATGATTATTATTCCGGTAATGAAATTATTGCAACTCCGGATTATATAATTGTCAACGGCTACAGAGTCAACAAGGGCGAATCAATCACTGTAAACGGCAGAACGTACACTTACGATTTCGACCTTGACTTCAAAAATACAATCAACGGCGGTAAAGCCACTTTCGATGAAGCAACCAACAATTCAATCACAATTACCGGCGGCAAATTTAATTTTGACATTACCGGCGGTGAATATACCGGCAAAGTTACAAGCAACACTTTTACTTTCAACGATACAGATTTTACACTTAATCTGCGCGAAGCTGACAGTTATAATTTAAGTTTTGAGGGCAACACTTTTACAATTAACGGCGGCACTCACAGCAATTCTTATGTTTCAATGCCCAACGCCACTTCGACGAATAATACTTTCAACATTTCCGGTAACCCCGACCTTTCAAACGCCTATATCTATTCAAATTATTTCGGCGATGTTAAAAATGCATCCGGCAACACTTTAAACATTTATTCTACCGGTATTTCTGCGCAAAATATTTACGGCTTTGACAATTTAAACTTTCATATTCCGGACGGAGCAACAAGCGGCGATACAATGTTGACTTTGACAAACGGTTCAACAAGCATTGAGGGAAATGCAATTACGGCTTACGTTGGCGGCGGAAGTACTCTTACAACCGGCGATTATGTAAATTTACTTTCAAATTCAAACGGCTTAAGCGGCACGCCCTCTTCAAGCAATGTAAGTTTTGCTGAAGGCGTTTCTTTACTTTATGACGCCAATATTACAAGCGACGGAAATAATTTAATTATGACGTTGGGCGATGCAAGAGTAAATGAAGACTCAAAAGCCGCCGCGCAAAGTATCGATAACGCCTCTGCAAATATTTCACGCGGCACTGATAGAGTTATTGACTGGTTGCCGCCTGAAGAATTGGAAGAAGCAGTTGCTGAAGGCGATGATGATACAGGCGCAGCTACGGGGCAAATTGCGGCGATTATCAATAAAAGTTTCGGCGTTTTCGCAAATATGGACGCAGGCAAAATTAAAACTAAAACCGGCAATAATTCTTACATTGAATCTAAAACCGGCGGCGTTGATTTAGGCTTCGCTCGCGCAGTCGAAAGTCAATCCGGCAACACGTGGGTATTTGCGCCGCTTTTCGACTACGGAAAATCTGACTTTGACAGCTACCTTCCAAATAACACAAAAGGCACGGGGACTTCAAAATATTTTGCAGGCGGCTTGATTGGGCGCAGAATACAAAGTAACGGCTTTTACTATGAAGCAAGTTTTCGCGGCGGCAGGTCTACCACAGATTTTAATTTTACTTCAGAATTTTTGAAACAAGGCGGCTATAATACCAATCCCAATATCGGCTACCACGCCTCCGCGCCGGTTTTCGCAGGACACGTAAGACTTGGTAAAATTTTGCGTATGGATAAAAATAATTTGTTGCACGTTTATGGGATTTACGCGCACAACCACATTAACGGCATAACCGCAAATTTAAGCAGCGGCGATACTTACGATTTTGATTCAGTTGACAGCGGCAAATTCAGAATCGGTTATCGCTTGACAACTCGTGTTAGCGGTCTTAGCAAAATTTATACAGGGCTTGCTTACCAATACGAATTTAACGGCAGTACAGATGCAAAAGTAAAAGGCTATTCAACGGCGTCATCTGAAGTCAAAGGCTCAAGCGGTATGTTGGAACTCGGCTGGCAAATGCACGCTAACAAAAGGAGCGCGTGGGTTGTTGATTTCAATGCAACCGGCTGGATAGGTATTCAAAAGGGCTTAACCGGCTCTATAAGAATTAAAAAATCTTTCTGATAAAATAACTGCAATATAAAAAGGCGTTCGTTTTTCAGCGGCAATATTTAGCGGGCTGAAATTTGAACGCCTTAATTTTTTTATTCGGTTCCGGCAAAAACTGCATTTAAAAAATTACTAAAATATTTTTTGATAGTTGCTGCCATTCCGTTTTCTGAAGACTTTTTATCTGCGGCTGAAGTTTCGATTTTTGACAAGGAATTTTGCATTTGCCGAAATTTATATTTTGTTTTAGAAAATTTGTGGCGTTTGCCGGTACTGCATTTTTTTAAACTCGCCGGCGCATAAATGTTTATATTGTGCGGTAAATTTTCTAACCTCTTATGAGTAACGCACTCCGGCGGGATTAAAATTGTATCGTTAATTTTGTATGTCATAATATTTTTGCCGAGAAATGAAAACGGGACTTTTTCTGCAAAATTGTTAAGTCTTTCATCAATTAAATTTTGGCAACTTTCGGCAATAGCAATAAAATCTTGTTGAACGTGGCTTGCCGATTGATAGTAGCTGTGTGCAAGAATAATTTGTTGATTCAGCGTTTTTAAAACTTGTTCGGCGTTTTTCCCGCCGTTGCCAATCCTTGAAATAATACTGCAAAGATTGTTTTGTATTTTTAATTTATTGCCGTCAGATATATGACTTTCTACCGAATAAACGCCATTTTTGGCAGTAACTTTTATTTTGAAGCCCAAAAATTCCGAGCCTTGAGTTTTAAGATTTAATATTTTGGACTTATCAGGTGAAATATCTAATTTTAGATTTTCTTTCAGCCAGATTTTAACCGCGTTGAATACTTTAAAAGCGTCTGAAAAATTTTTACACAAAATCTTAAAATCATCAGCGTATCTTACAAAATATATTCGGTTGTCAGCTGAAGGCAGATTTTCTGTCTTACATTGCAAGTTCAGCCAGCGGTCAAGATCGTTTAAAACAATGTTGCTAAGTAACGGCGAAAGATTGGCACCTTGAACAAGTCCGGCGGTTTTAATACCTTCGCCTTCAACATAAACCTTGAGAATTTTTGAAATGATTGATAAAAGTTTCTGGTCACGAATACCAAAATTATAAATTTGATTGATTAAAATTTCGTGGTTTACGTTGTCGAAAAAATTTTTTATGTCAATATCAACGCAATAATCATATTTCGTCATTTGCAGCAAACGTATCATTTGATTTACTGCGTGTCTTGTCGAGCGTAGCGGTCTGAATCCAAAACTGTTAGGATGAAATTTCGCTTCACAAATTGGCTCCAATACTTGTTTGATACATTGTTGAATAATTCTGTCTTCAACTGACAAAATTCCAATAACCCTTTGAGTGCCGTTATCTTTTGGGATAAAAATACGCCGAACTTTCAGAGGCTTAAAATTATTAAAACGTCGTTTTACAAGTTTAATAATTTTTTCGGCGGGCAGGTTTTCATAATCTGAAATAGTTTTACCGTCAATGCCTTTAGTGCGGCGTCCGATGTTCAATCGAGTATTTTTAAGGGCAAGTAATATGTTATCTTCTTTGATTATTAATTGATATAGATTGTCAAAAATTTTTTCGGTTTTTCCTTGAACAAATAGTTGGCTGAAAACTTTTTCCAAGTCATATGTTCGTTCGACCTTAAATTTATTGGCTGTATTCACGCTGAACACCTCCCAATAAAATTTTTCAAATTATGACAGTATCTTGAGGATAATTTATTTTGGTTCCCCATGAGCGAGTGTAAGTTTTATCCGGCAACAAATAGACCCTTAAAGAATCTTTAGCAATATCAATTATTTTTTCTGCACGTTTTAACATAACGTTACAATTCTTTTTGGTTAGTCGAGCCTCAAATGCAGATTTTTGAACACGTATACCGTAACCTTCCAAAAATTTCGCCATATGAGACCTTTTTTTGTCGTCAATGATGTCATAGATTATTAGTACCGTGTAAACTTTTTCCTCACGAGAAATAATTTTACTATCGTATTGTAAAGGGCTCATATTTTTTTGCATCTCCTTCCATCAAAGCGCGGGCGTAATTTTCTGCTTGCCTTCTTATCAAATGTCGATAGAAATATTTACTTGCCGATAAGGTTTGTAATTTTTTCTCGTAAGCGTTAAGAAAAATTTTGCGCCCTTCTGAAGTCAAATATGTTCCGCCGGAAGTTGGCAGTTCAAAAGAATTTGATTTAATTTCGTTGTGACTGACCAGAGCCATAACCATTGAATCTATAATAATTGGTCGCCATTCTTCCATTAAATCAGAGGCTAAGGTCGGATGGTGTTCTTTCATGGCGTGCATAAATCCAAAATAAGGGTGCAAACCGGCGTTATTTATGGCAGTGTGTACTTCTGACATCAATAAAGAATAACCAAAACTTAGCATTGAATTGAACATATCACGCGGCGGGCGGCGGCTACGTTTTTCAAAACTAAAATCTTTTGGAACCATTTCAGAAAGTGCGGTAAAATAATTTTTGGCGGCTATTCCCTCGTAACCCATTATTCTACTAATCAAAATGGTATTCGGAATAAATTTAGTTATGGTTTCAATAGATTTTATGATTTTTGATATATTGTTTGAATTTCTGCGTCGGTTATATCTTCGCAGAATAACTTGTTGATTCTGTAGCTTAGCCTCAATAATTTTTTGCGCCATAGACAGGTAAAACTTTGAATCTTGCATTTTTATTTGTTTGGCTTGACGCATCACATTTACGCGGGACATTGATTCTAGGCGACCGTAAAATTTTTGCGTGCTTGAAATCCACGTTACAGGCACTCCCAAATTTAAAAATTCTATGACAGCTTGTGAGGTTATTTGTACGCTACTCAATATCACCAGTCCCTCAATAGTATTTTTAGGTATTTCAAAAAGAGTTTTCTTAGCCTTTTCGATAATTATTTTGCCGCCGCTTAATCTTATTAAAGCCCCGTGTTCATTCACATATACAAAACTCATAGCCACTCCTCCTCTACAATACATAGCCAAAATTGAGTGTCATTAAATCTTTTCATTGGCATCACTCCCGTCAGTTTATAAATATATCGAGTTGAAAATTTAAAATCATAAAAATTTTTAAATAAAAAACGCCCGCCGTAAGAAAAAAATTACAGCGGGTGTTCTTTTGTTTCAGACCCCTTGCGGGTACAGCACTTTCAAACTCTGCAATCGTGCTCAATGGTTTAAATACAAAATGCAAAAAGTTTCAGACCCCTTGCGGGTACAGCACTTTCAAACTTCTACAAGCAAGTGGACTTCAATGGAGGAGGTGCATGAGTAGTTTCAGACCCCTTGCGGGTACAGCACTTTCAAACGATGGATTTTCCATGGCACGTTTAGTATTAGTTATTGTTTTTGTTTCAGACCCCTTGCGGGTACAGCACTTTCAAACTTTTTTTGAAGTGTTAATTTACGACCCTATAGGTCGAGTTTGTTTCAGACCCCTTGCGGGTACAGCACTTTCAAACCCTAGCCCTTGTAAATGGCGTTGCAATGCGGTTCAAAATAGGGGTTTGCGGCGCGGAAATTATTTTCTGACAATTTCACGGGTTTTTCGCCTCCAAAAGTGCTGTAAATGGCGTTGTGACGCCTGCGGCGCGGATTTTCATCTTTAAGCTATTTTTAGTATAATTCATATTTTAAAATTTGGCAAGAAAAATTTTTTGATTAAATTCAGTGCAAAGTTTTTATACTGCCTTTATTTTTGAATTTTAAAGGAGTACAATTTGATTGTCAATTATCGAAGAATTTTTTATACTGTTAAAAATGTTAAGTGAAAGAAAGGTATCCAGATGCCGACTTCAATGGAAATTATTTTAGGGTTGCCAAAAAATGAAAAAGTTCATCGTGCAATGGGCTCGATACTTCAAGGCGCGTTGATGGAAATTCTTGACAGCAATTCAGCTAAAGAGTTGCACAATGAAGGCTTGCGTCCCTACAGTCAATGTGTTTACTTCGACAGAAATAATAATGTGCCAATATGGCGCGTCAATGTTTTAAATGATTGGGCTTGTGAAAAAATTTTAGTTCCATTGACTCAACAACGCCAGATATTTTTGAAACACAAAAATTATCGTGTCGATTTACTGCAAAATAAAATAGTTGCCGATGAATCCTATGAAGATATGGCGGAGCGTTTTATGAATGACAGCGCGCCAATTTCAAATGGCGTTGACGTAGATTTTTTGACAACTGCGAGTTTTCGGCGCGAGGGACGCTACGTTATTTTCCCTGAAATTTATTTAATCCTTCAAAGTTTGTTGAACCGGTGGAACAGTTTTTCAAATTTATTTGTTGTCGAAGGTGAAGATTTACCGCGCGTTTTGGCAAATTTTTTTACAGTCAATGAGTATGATTTTCATAGCCAAATTTTTTTATTGGAACATCAAAAAATTACCGGCTTTTACGGCAGAATGGATGCGAATTTTGAAGGCGACAATACTACAAAAAGGTTGTTGGGGCTGCTTTTTGAATACGCCCGCTATTCCGGCATCGGAATTAAGACTGCGTTGGGAATGGGGGCAGTTAAAACCAATTTGTATTTTTAAGAAAATCATTTCACAACCTCAAAAATTGTAGGCAAAGGTACACGCTTGTTTAAAAATTTCGTCAACGTTGCCTTGCTGAACATCGCCGGAATTTTTAAATTTTTGTTGGATAAGATTTTCAACGTCGTTCAAAGAAATTTTGCAAGTTACCGGCGCAAATATTTTTTGACATTCGCAAATTTTAAGTCCGACATTTTTTGCAAGATTTAAGCCTCTCAATTTGATTCACCCCAATTTTGAATTGACGCGGCTAAATTTGAAAGTTCAACAGCGTCACCTTTAGTAACCTTGCCGCCCGCGCCGAGTTCGTAAATTTTGCCCTTGAATTTTATTTTGGCTGAAATTCCCGTAACAGTGCCGCGCCCAAAATCTTAGCGGCCCGAATCCTTCTTCAGTGCGCGTGTCGAATCCGCTGTAAATTTTTTCACAAATATTTTTTTATTTTCGTCAGTTAAATTTTTGGTTTCAATTTCAAAAACCGTACCGGCAGCAAGTGCCATAACGCGCGGGTGTTGCCAAAAGAAATTTTAACCCACAAAAAAATAATTTTTGAAAATCTTTGTCAGAATGCGCCGCGCTGCCCAAATTTTTTGTGCTTATTTTTGAGAGTTCCAAAATTTCATAAACTTTAACCGCGCTTTCATACATCAACCCGTAAGCATAATGTACTAGTTCAACGTCAATTTCTGCCATTTTTCAGCCACCTCCGGCGAATAAAAATCTATTATGTCTATTGCGTCAACGTACGGCGTCCGCCATTTGCGCTTTTACCGCTGTTTCTTGTGAATAAAATCTCATTCAGCAGTTGGTTTAACGAGCCCATGCGTGTCGCAAAAATTCACCGCCGGGAAAATATTGTTTTAAGCTGTCCCTCTTTATGAAATTTTTTCAATACCTGAAAATTTTTTCCTGCAACCAAAAAAAGCGGCTTGTAAGACCGCCTTTTAAAATTATTTTAAATTCGTCGGCTATTGCCAAATAGTTTTCATAATGTCAGGATAACATTCATCCATAATATCTTTAACCAAAAAAATCGTCGTTATAACCTGTTTATCAACAGTTTCTGCATCGCCAAAAAGCGTGAAGTCATACTGCGCCAAAAGATCGCCGTCAGAATCAAGCGACAACGTAATATAACGATATCGACTGTTGAGCTTGTTAAGAGTTTCAATCATTGCGGGGCGTTTTTCCTGCGCGACTTCGTGAGCCAAATAACAATTAAGTTTTACATCGCCGTAAGAAGCGACCGTCATAAAAAGGCGAATACTGGGCATATTTTTTGCGCCAAAAGGAAGTCCAAAAATCTTTTTGTTGCCGTTGTCTTTTGAATTGTAATTCCAGTCATGGTCTTTAAAAACTTTTTCGACAACTTCTATATAGTTCAACTTTTCTTTGCTCGAATTGTTTTCAGCCATAAAAATTACCCCCTCAACTAATTTTAAACTTGTAAGTTTTTCTACTATTCCACGCCGCTGAAAATATTCCTGCAAAAATTTTTTATTTCAAAACAAAATGAGTTTCACTAAGTTGTTGCATTGTAGAATTTTCGTAATTTATATTTTCTGCGTTGTAATTTATAAGTTGACGCTGCTTTTCAACGCGGGGGTTAGGTTGCGGGACGGCAGACAACAAACTTTGAGTGTAAGGGTGCGCAGGATTAGAAAAAATTTCTTGCGTCAAGCCCGTTTCAACCAAGTAACCTTTATGTAAAACGCCGATTCTGTCAGAAATATATTTGACCATGCTTAAATCGTGCGCAATGAACAGGTACGCGCAATTTGTTTCATCCTGAATATCTTTCATAAGGTTGACAACCTGCGCCTGTATCGAAACGTCAAGCGCGGAAATGCATTCGTCAGCAATAATCAATTTCGGATTCATAACCAACGCCCGCGCAATTCCTACGCGCTGTCTTTGCCCGCCGGAAAATTGTTGAGGGTAGCGTTCGGCGTGTGCAGGAGATAAGCCGACCTTTTTTAGAATTTCGGAAATAATTTCGTTGCGCTCTTTCAAATTTTGGTAAAGCTTGTGAATGTCAAGCCCTTCAGCAATTATATCGCCAACTTTTTTGCGGGGATTCAAACTTGACATAGGATCTTGAAAAATCATCTGCATATTTTTTCGGAGCATTCGGCGCGTTTTGTCGCTAAGACTGCCTGAAATTTTTCTGCCGTTAAAAATAATTTCGCCGCCGGTAGGATTATAAAGCCGAATAATACTGCGCCCGATTGTAGTTTTGCCGGAGCCGCTCTCACCTACAAGCCCGTAAGTTTCGCCCGCGTTGACTTCAAATGATACGCCGTTGACTGCCTTAACCGTAAAACTGCGCGAAATTTTAAAATGCTGTCGAAGATTTTTAACTTTTAGCAAAGGTTCAGCCATTTGAAAAATTGCCACCTTTCTATCAAAAACTATCCCACTACCCCACTATCCCACTACCCCACTATCACACTACCCCACTACATCAGCCGCCTTTCTCGAACGTTCAAGCCGCGCTTTTAATTCCGGCGGTAATTCGATTTTCGGCGCGTCGGGGTGAAGCAGCCACGTTGCCGCAAAGTGCGTTTCTGAAATTTGGAACATTGGCGGCGCGGCTTTTTCGTCGATTTTCATTGCAAATTTATTTCTTGCGGCGAAGGCATCGCCCGTCGGTTCGTGCAATAAATTCGGCGGACTGCCGGGAATTGAATATAAGCGGCTGTCATCAGTTTCAAGGTCGGGCATTGCCGAAAGTAACCCCCATGTATACGGGTGGCGCGGGTCATAAAAAATTTCGTCAACCGTTCCAACTTCAATAATTTTTCCCGCGTACATTACATTTACAAAATCTGCAACTTTCGCCACAACGCCCAAATCGTGCGTTATGTAAATTACCGAAAGATTCATTTTCGCCTGAATATCTTGAATCAAATTTAAAATTCTTGCCTGTATCGTAACGTCAAGCGCGGTTGTCGGCTCATCGCAGATTAAAACTTTCGGTTCGCAGGAAAGCGCAATAGCAATTACAACACGTTGACGCATACCGCCGGAAAGTTGGTGCGGATAATTTTTCATTCGCTTTTCGGCTTCAATAATTCCAACTAAATTTAAAAGTTCGAGAGCTTTTTTTTCGGCGTCTGAAGTTGAAATTTTTTTGTGAAGTAGCATACCTTCCATAATCTGCGCGCCAATCGTCATAGTTGGATTTAAGCTTGTCATTGGGTCTTGAAAAACCATTGCAATTTGTTGCCCGTTGAATTTTTGGCGTAAATCTTTTTTTGATAAGGTCAGCAAGTCTACAGTTTCGCCGCCGCCGCTGTACAGAATATTTCCGCTGTTGATAACGCTGTTGCTGTCAAGTAAGCCTGTAACTGCCTTCATTGTAACGGATTTACCCGAGCCGCTCTCACCTACAAGCGCTATAGTTTTTCCGCGCGGCAAATCAAAATTGACGCCGCGTATTGCGTGAATGTTTCCGGCATTCGTTTTAAATGTTATATCCAAATTTTTTATCGACAAAATATTTTCCATATCAATCCCCAATAAAAACTGTGCGAAATAAGCCGCGTTGACAAAGTTTTTTCGTTGCAATAAAATAATCCCCGGTTACCGTCCCCACTCTGGTAACAGAGAGGAGGTGTTACCGAATGTTTGACTTTATTGTTGACGTTCTTGAGCTTACGGGAGCGAAATTGCTTGCTGACCTTATCAGTAACGCCATAAAGAAGCTCCTCAAGAACTGGCGGTAGCCGAAGTAGCGTCTCCTGAATAGACGCAACCCCCGAACCATCGTCCCCATGATGGCTAGGGGGTTTTTCTTGCGCCTGTGTTGCCACTGTTTGACTTTATTATTAATGTTCTTGTTTATGATTTCATCAATCACGCTGAAATATTACCACGCCAACAAAATTTTTGCAAGCCTAAACATTATAAAAACTGCGCGAAAATTTTTTATCAGCATCAGAAATTCTAAATTCGGCGTCGTCCATATCGCAGTAGTTGACATAGAGTAAATTTTTGTCCAACAACTCCATTAAAAAGCGTTGCTGATTTTCCAGCGTCAACTCTTTAAAATCATCTATCGCCGCGTCAATATCTGCAGGAAAAATCTTGTAGCTGATGTAGCCGCTTTCAACCATTTTATCTTTTATCTTCAAAAGTGTATCAGAGTCCCGCGCCGCTTGAATTTCCTCTACAAAATTTTGATTAAGTTTCGCCAATTCGCAGTAAATGAAACTGCCGCCGCCGCTCCAATTTACTGCCTTTGAGATTCCGCCGCCTTCGCCGCCTATAACTTTTTTCAGCCGCTCAATCGTTACGGTTTCGATATAATCCATTTGCTCAACGCCTATGTATTGCCGTTTCATCTTGTGCGCCACCGCCGCAGTTGTGCCGCTGCCCAAAAAATTATCTAAAACTATATCGCCTTCAACTGTTGCAAGCGTCAAAATTCTTTCTATCAAGCGTTCAGGTTTTGGCGTAGTAAAAATACTTTTGCCGAAAAGTTTTTGAATTTCTTTTGTAGCCTCTGTTGTTGTTCCAACATCGTCCCACCAAGTTTTTGCAACTTTTCCGCGTTCAATAGCTTCAGTTAAAAATCTTTTGCGTTGAGGTCCGCTGTCACCTGTTTTACCGAAAACTATTCTGTTGTCTGCCAAAAGTTGTTGAAAATGTTCAAAGTCATTTTTCCAACTGCAACCGGGATTAGGTTTGTAAATTTTTCCGGTTTTAGGATTAACAATTTCATACTGCTGATTTGGTCGCCAACCTCCAACTTGAAACGGGTCTGCTTTCCAAGCACCGCGCGAGTCATTATCAGGATTTGAAAAACCGCTTGCGTCGTCAGGCAGTCTAAATTCATTTCGGTTTTTTATGTAATAATTCATACTCTTAAAATAAACCAAATTATGAGTGTGTGCTACTGAAATTAAAGCTGTATTTGTTACTGATTTTGTGGAGTTCCAAAGAATATCTGCACAAAAATTTTCTTTACCAAAAATTTCGTCCATTAAAATTTTCAAATAAGCCTGTTCATTGTCGTCAATGGAAATCCAAATAGAGCCGTCATTACGCAAAAGTTTTTTGGCAATTTCGAGGCGATTTTTCATAAATACAAGCCACGTTGAATGATTAAAACTGTCATTATAATTGAAACTGTCAGAGCCTGTATTATACGGCACGTCGATATAAATGCACTTGATTTTATTTTGAAAACGCGGCA
>CALDHY010000065.1 GCA_937901445.1 uncultured Selenomonadales bacterium | reverse complement strand
TAACATCAGTCATAATCGTTGCGGGGTTTGAATTGACTAAAACAACTTCCAAGCCCTCCTCTTTTAAGGCGCGGCAAGCTTGAGAGCCCGCGTAGTCAAATTCTGCCGCCTGTCCAATTACGATAGGACCTGAACCGATAACCATTACTTTATTTAAATTTTCTTTCTTCGACATAATCATTTTCCTTTAATCAAGTCCAAAAATTCATCAAACAAATAAAAATTATCGTGCGGTCCCGGCGAAGCTTCGGGGTGATATTGTATGGAATAAATTGGAAAATCTTTATGGCGTATACCTTCAACCGTGCCGTCATTCATTGAAATGCAGGTAACTTCCAGCGGCAAATTTTCAAGTGATTTTTCGTCAACCGCGTAGCCGTGATTCTGCGAAGTGATATAAATTTTGCCGGTACGAAGATTTTTTACGGGTTGATTGGAGCCGCGATGCCCGAATTTTAATTTGTAAGTGTCCGCGCCCATTGCCAACGCCAAAAGTTGATGCCCCAAACAAATTCCAAAAATTGGTTTTTTGCCGATTAACTTTTTTATTTCAGCGATAACTTCAGGAACGTCTTTGGGATTTCCCGGACCGTTGGACAGAAAAACGCCGTCGGGATTCATTTCAAGAATCTTTTTTGCGGAAGTATTTGCAGGAACGACGGTAATTTTACAGCCCAAATTATTTAGACTTTCAAGGATATGTTTTTTTACGCCAAAATCCATTGCCACAACGAACGGAGCATTTTTATTTTCAGTTTCCGGCGTGTACGGTTCAGAAATTGTAACCTGCGCGACAACATCTTTTTGAATTGGTTGAGCAAGCATTTCATCAATAAAATCTTGCGACGCGCTGTCAGAAACAATAACGCCCTTCATTGTTCCGGCTGAACGAATTTTTCTTGTTACGGCTCGTGTATCTGTATTATACAGGCAAGGGATTTTATTTTCAATCAAATATTCAGAAAAAGTTTTTTCAACCGTAAAATTGCTGGGAAATTCGCACATTTCGCCGATAATCAGACCGCCGACAAAACTTTTTCGACTCTGATTAAAAATTTGCGCCGTGCCGTAATTTCCAATTAGCGGATAAGTCAAAGTTACAATCTGCCGACAATATGAGGGATCTGTTAAAATTTCTTGATAGCCGGTCATTCCGGTATTGAAAACGACTTCGCCGGTTGCCGTTGAATCGCCAAAAATTTTGCCGTGAAAAATGCTGCCGTCTTCAAGGATTAATTTTCCCGTCAAATTATTCACTTCCAAACTTTTTGAGATTTTCAAATTTCATAGCCGCCAAATTATTTTTACGACCGCCGCCGCTAAACCTGCGCGAATAATTTTGGCGTTTTTAATTTGAGATTAAATGATTTTAGTTTTTGAAAGCACTGTATATTTTCGACAAAAATAAGTTTCAGCTTGCCTTGTAAAGTCGATACATTTTAATTTCTTCCGGATTATCTTTAATATTCCAGACGCCGCAAGGACAAACGCCCGCGCAAATTCCGCAGCCTATGCATTTTTTTTCATCAGAAATATATTCCCACGTGCCGTCTTCGTGTTCAATTCTGGAAATTGCCTTTTCGGGGCAGGAATTTAAACACATTTTACAATCACGGCAAATGCCGCAACTGATACAGCGCAAATGCTCATTCATTGGACTTGTAATATCGCAGTGATGACATTTTTCAAAAAGTTTTTTGGTAAGCTTTTCCGGCGGAATGATTTTTTTATTTTCAACGGGAGTAATTTTTTCGCCGTTCAAAAATTGATTCATCATCAGCGCGGTAATTCTTGCGTCGCCTATTGCGTCAGTCAATCTGCCCGGTTTAATTACGTCGCCTGCCGCAAAAACTTTTGGCAAAATTTGTTTTTCAGAATTTGGAATTAACCAACTGCCGCGAAACTTTTTAATTGATTCGTCATTCGGCAGATAATCAAGTACGGGAGCTTCACCGATTGAAACAATAACTTGATCCGCCTCAATAAATCTGCCGTCATCCGCATAAATTCCTTCGTCGGTAATTTTCTGCGTCATAAAAGGCCAAATAATTTTTCCGCCGAAATTTTCAAGGCGTCTAATTTCTTTTTCAAAGGCGGCAGGTTTTACCACGTCAACAACAATAACTTTTTCCGCGCCCTGTTCATAGGCTGAAGTTGCAACGTCCATCCCCGAATTGCCGCCGCCAATTACCACGACGTTTTTGCCTACAAACGGTTTTTCGCCGCGATTTATCTTTTTCAAAAATTCAACGCCAAAAGTTAATTTTTCCGCGCCTTCCCAGTTAAAATAACGCGCCTTGTGTCCGCCCGTTGCAACTAAAACCGCGTCGCTTTCACTGCAAATTTCTTTAAACTTTTCGCCGTCAACTTTGCAACCGGTAACAAATTTAACGCCAATTTTTTCAATTCGATTCAATTCGGCTTTTAAAATTTCCTGCGGCATACGTGAATGAGGGATAACCTGCGCGAGTTTACCGCCAATTTCCGGCGCGTCGTCATAAACTGTAACTTCGTGCCCCAAAAGTCTAAGCTGCCACGCCGCACTTAATCCGGCAACGCCGCCGCCAATTATTCCAACTTTTTTGCCGGTTAAATTTTTCGGCGGCTCAACTTCAATAAAAGCTGATTTCAAGCCCAATTCGCCAATTTTTATAGCCTCGTCAACCAAAGAACGGCTGCAACCTTCCATACAAGGATTGGGGCAAAGCGTACCGCAAACCGAACCCGGAAACGGCGTATATTTTAAAACAAGTTTCAACGCCTCTGCAATTTTTCCCTGCCGCAAAAGTTCAATTCGTTTTTGTGTAGGTATACCCGTCGGGCAATGAAATTGACACGGCGCAGAAAATTTTGAGTTATCCCAACTTGGAACGCGCAGGCGATAAATCCCGCGATTAACCGTATTTAAAACCGTGAAATCATCAACTGCAACATCTGAAAAAATCCCGCCTTTAATCCAATCATTTTTTCTAAACGCGGCGAGGTCAGGCAAAACTTGCGGCTTTTTTTCTTCAAAAGTCAGCGGGCGAAGTTTTTTCCATTCCTTCCAATCAGAAAGTTCAGCAATGAGTTCAGATTTTTCAATGGCGTTAAGAAAATGATTCATTCCGCCCTTGAGAAATGCAATATCATCTTCATCAAGTTCAAGGCATAAAATATCGGCGGGATAATCTGAAATTTTGCCGCGCACATAAACCACGCCGCCGACCATTCCGACGCAAGGGCGATCTCCCAAAACCGAATTAAATTCTTCACTGTCAACGCCGCAAACTACCGCACGTCCGCCGCCCATAAACTCAAATGAAAAACTGCCTACATTTTTTAAAATCCAAAGTTCCGGCTCTTCATACAGCGGATCATGCTTCATAAGTGAACCCGTGCGAGTTCCTGCGCGACCGCCAATATAAATTTTCCCGCCGCTTGAACAATGCCCGGCAGTATCGCCCGCGTCACCTTTTACCGTGATAATTCCGCCCGCGTTAAGCCAACCGACATCTGCAGAAGTTGAACCCTCAACAATAATTTCGGTATTCGGCAAACACATTGAGCCGACGCGCTGTCCTGCATTCGTTACGTGAAATTTTAAAGTTTTGCCGTAAGGATGCCAAAGTGGACCGCCAATATCATGTTGACCGCTTGCCGCAATTTCAAAATCTGTTTCGCCCGCCTTTACCGCCTCTTCAATCTTCAGTAAAAGGTCTTGCGTTGACATTCTTTCATTCTGCTTGATTGTATCAATTTTCAACATTTCCAAAACCTCCTAGCAAACGTACTGAATACCGAGTTTATCGGCAATGGCTTTATCAGTCGAAACAAGCGCGTCACTTCTTCCAACGGGTAATGAACTGTTTCCAATGGGAGCCATTAATTTTCTTAATTCGGCGTCAAATGCAAGTACATAATCAACAATTTTTTGTGCGCCTTTGTCAACGTCCAACCGCTTTACAAGGCGCGGATTCTGCGTACAAATTCCTGTTGGACATTTGCCGGTATTGCAAGCATTACAACGCCCTTGCTCATTGCCTACGCACCCCAAAAGTTGAATTAAAATTTTGCCGCAAAAAACGCCGTTAGCTCCTAAGCAAATCATTTTGAAAGCGTCAGCCGCCGCGTTGCCGGTCATTCCAATACCGCCGCCGCCGTAAAGCGGAATTTGCCCTTGCGCGCCTTGCTCAACCGCCGCGTTGTAACAATCACGAATTTTTGAGACTACAGGATGCCCCGTGTGGTCAAGTGAAATTTCATTCGCCGCGCCCGTGCCGCCTTGTATACCGTCAATGAAAAAGCCGCCGCAAATTTTGTAAGGGTCGCGCAGGAGATTATTATAAACTGATACTGAAGTTGAAGACGCCGCGCACTTTATGGCAACCGGTACACGAAAACCGAACGCCGCATTTAATGACAAGTGCATTTTCTGTACAGATTCTTCGATTGAGTACAAGCCCTGATGATTCGGCGGCGAGGCTAAAGTTGCCTTCGGTACGCCTCTAATTGCCTGTACGTGCGGAGCAACTTTTTCAGCCTGAAGTAAACCTCCATCGCCGGGCTTTGCACCTTGACCGATTTTTATTAAAATTGCCGCAGGGTCTACTTTCATTTTCGGCATCGCTTTTATAATTCTGTTCCAGCCGAAATGTCCCGACGCAATTTGTATGATAAAATATTTCAGATATTCGGATTCAAGCAGTTTAACGGGCATACCGCCTTCACCGCTTGACATTCTAACCGGCAAGCCGCAACGCTCATTCAAATAAGTTGTAGCCATTGCAACGGCTTCCCAAGCCCGCGTTGACAACGCGCCTATCGACATATCAGAAAAAATTAACGGATAAATCCAACGTACCGGCGGAGTTTTTTTGGTTGCTACAAGTTTGCCGTTTTCCATTTGAAAGGGTAATTCTTTTGCCGATAAAACCCTACCGAGCGGCGAACGAATATCAAAAGTATGGCGCACCGAATCAAGCGAAGGGTCAGTCATTTGTGAAATTCTTCCAACAATAATTTTATCAAGCGTGCGTTGAGAATTTAAATTTGTACGCCCGCCGCGCTTAATTGGTCCGTTGTCTCTTGAAAGTAAATTGCGGCGATTGTCAGGATTTCTAACGGGGCGAATTGCATTGTTGGGGCAAACTTTTTCGCACATTCCGCAACCTCTGCAGGCGTTTTCTATACTTGCAACCTGCCTGATAACGGGAATTGCAATTTGCTGATGAATCGGTTCCGGCAAATTACTTTCAGAAATTGTAACGGATTTTCTTTGAACGTCAGCTTTAATCGCCTTGAAAGTACAAGACGCAATACAACTGCCGCACATTGTGCAACGGCTGGGGTCGTGTTCAATTTTCCACATTAAATCATTAACTGCAATATCTTGAGTCTTTACTGTTTCCATCTCATCACCTTCAAATCATTGTCAATTACAACAACTTCGCGCTCGTTGGGGTAAATATCTTTTTCCATATTTCTGTCAGGCAAAATTTCATTTATTCCGCAAACTTCAGAAGAAATTGCAATGGTCGTATCGTCACCGCCGACAGCTACGGGGCGCAATTTTTTTGAATCACAACAAGTCATCATTCGCCCGTCAGGCAAGCCGGCTATAATCGTGTTGGGACCGTTAATTTCCAAATGTGCCAGCGATTGACGAATTGACAGCAAAATATCTTTGTCTTCACGCTCGGCAATTTCCGCAAAAGGTAACGGCGTTATAACGTGCTTGTAGTACGGGATTGACCATTTCAACTCGTGTAAAACATAATGCAAAGTGTACAAAAAATTTTGCGAATCAGATTCAAAGCCAATGTAACCTCTATGAAGATTTTTTTGAAATTCTTTATTTTTGGTGTAGAAAGTATTTTCGCCGTTCGCGCAGAGTGTGTAACCTTGCAAGAAAAACGGGTGCGCCGCGTACCGAACAATTTTATAATTTGTATTTTGGCGGCACTGGACAATAATATTTTTTGAAAGTAAAGTGCCGTTATCGTCCCAAAGTCTGAAATAAGTTGCAATGTCGCGCGGGTCGCCAATTTCTTTGAGCGTCAAAACGTCGGGCCAAAATGAATAAACGTAACCTTGATTGGATTCAGTCAAAATTTTTCTCAACGCAAGCCGCGTATCAAGCAGCAACGCCTCACGGCTTTCTGTGTCGTCGTAATGTTCGGGATAATCATAATTTCTGAAAATGTAATACGGCATTGCTTGAATATCCAAATTCGGCTGCTTGTTCGGCACGGGCAACCATTCAGCCATTTTTACAAAATTTTTTGCAGACATATAATCTTCGACGAGCCGCGCGCCTTGTTTTGTACAAGCCATTGATAAAAGCGGTTTATCTTTGTACAGCGAAAAAACGCCGGATAAATCTTGCATAACCATTGCAAAGCCGGAATTGTCATGCCCTTCTTGTTGCGGCAACATTAATCTTAACGCCGTCGAAGGATGCACAGGCTTTTTGCTTTTAACTGCGCCTATTCTGCACATTTCAATCACTCCCAAAAAAAAAGGGCAGGAGTAATTTTCTACTCACCACCCTGAAGATTTTCAAATTAAAACATATTCTTTGCGTATTCGTCATAAAGTTTTTTGAGGTTTTCAATTTTGTCGTACATTTCAACCTGTAATTTTGAGGCGGTAGAAAAATCTTCAGAATTTAAAGCATTTGTCAAGCGCGTAAACAAAGATTTTTTGTCGATTGAATCTTTTGCAAGATATTCGCGGACGTCTTTAATTTTGTTCCAGTTGTAAGAATCCTGATCCGTGCGAAAATCTGTTTCAATGCGATGTGCTTTTTTTACAATATTTCTCATTTCAGGCAAAATTCTTGCAATGAGTTCAGTTTTCCAACGCAGTAACGCGCCCTCGCGGAAAGATTTTATAATTTGCGGGCGAAGTGCGCCGCCGGCTGAAATAACTTTGACTTTCGCCGGATAATTTTCAAACGCCGCCATATTTTCCCAAACAGTTGCAGGCGGTGCGCCAAACATTGCATCGCGTTCCTCTGCTGTATAATCTTCAAAAACATCTTCTTCACTGCGGTAGGCACGATTTTTTTCAAGGTAAAATCCGTCCTGTCCCGCTTTTTTGCTAAGTTCGGTAAGTAAATCTACTGAACTTTTATCAACCGTCGCCTTAATTCCGTCCAAAATTGCAGAATACGCCGCCGCCAAAACTAAATAGGTATTTGTGTAAGGATTGCAGGCGCGCAATTCAAAACGCGTTGCCATTGGATTTTTTAAATCACGAATCAAGCCCGCTAAAATTGTACGGTTGCGGCTCGGAATTTTCGGCGTATGTCCCAAACTCGTAACGATACAAACGGGAGCTTCAAAGCCGGGCTTTAATCTGTTCAAAGAATCGTTGGTTGCACTTACGAAAGGATTAATGACTTCGTAATTTTTCAAAAGCCCCATGATTGAACCGTAACCAACCGCGCTCATAAAATCTTCGGCAGGATTTTTCGCCGCAAAAAGATTGTGAACTTTGCCATCTGAAGTAATTGCGGCAAGTCCAATATGTGTATGTTCGCCGTTACCTGCAAGCCCTATCATCGGTTTTGCCTTAAAGCTGACTTCCAGACCTTCAGCGCGGAAAATTTCTTTTACGATCGTACGAACAAATATTTCATTATCAGCCGCCTGTACCGCGTCTGCGAATCTCCAGTCAATTTCCAACTGTTCACAAACGTGCGTTAAATGTCCGCTCTCGTTAATTTGCGCTTTCAAGCCGCCGACTTCTTTATGCCCCATCTCAACATTTAAATCATAATTATCAAGTTCAATGACGCACTTTTCCAACGCACAACGTACCGCGCCATGAGTGCGTTCCCAATATTGTTCCTGCATAACTTGCGACGCGCTCATTTCTTCAATAGCCGCCTCTTCAAGCGGTGTTTTTACCCAAAATTCAAGCTCCGTTGCCGAAGTAAAACTAATGTCAACAATATCTTTGCCGCTTATTGCAAGCCCTTCAATGTTTGGCGTGTTATGAAAAACTTCCAAAAGTTCCCGCTTTACAAAAGACAAAGTATCAGTCAAAACTGCGCGAGAATCGACGCGCTTACCTTCATGAATCAAAAAACTTGGGATTCTCAAAGTTCCGACCGGTTTATTTGTGTCGTCATCAAAATATTCATAGTTGTAATCGACGAACCAATTAACCGAAGGATCTACCGGCATATCAACTTTTGCATTATTCAAAGTTGCAATTCCCGGCAAGACTACGCTGGAGCCGTCAGTTTGTACCGCCGTACCTTCATAAAATTCATCAATATCTTTCAAGAAAACTTTCATTGGAATTTTTTCATCAGTATCATTGCCGGCTAAATCTATTCCGACAAGCGATACAAATTTTATTTCGGGGTGCTCGCGCAGCTGCTTTATAATTTCCTCTTTGGGAGTGTTAGCCTTGATTGTGTACAACAAATTTTTCATTGCCTTTGCCTCCTTAAAATTTATCTGTTACTTTCGCACGGAATATCCATAATCGCCTCCGCGCCGCGATGCCCCGTGCGGATTCTTACCGCGTCTGAAATTACTCCTAAAAATACATTTTTTATCAGCTGATATAAAAATATTATCATACTTTATTTGTTATGTAAATATCAGCTTTTATTGTATTTTTGTATACATAAAATTTGGTTATAATCGAATATATAAAAAACAAATTTCATATGGCAGTTTTTTTGCCTCAATCTTGCAATTAGCGAAGCAGTCGGCTATAATTTTTTTCAAATAGTCCGGTGGTAAAAAGCAATTCATTTATTGATAAAAGGCGGTATTGTTATGTATGATTTAACGAAATTTCTTGACGCGCAGGAACACGATTATAAAATTGCGCTTGCCGAAATAAAGCGCGGGCATAAGTCTTCGCACTGGATATGGTATATTTTCCCGCAACTTAAAGCATTGGGGCGCAGCGGAACGGCTAAATTTTACGGGATAGAAAACTTAGACGAGGCGAAAGAATATTTGGCAAATGAAAGCCTGCGCGAGCGGCTGTTGGAAATAAGCGGCGCGTTGTTGGAGCTGAAAAACAATGACATAGAATATATTATGGGAAGTTCGATAGACAAAAAAAAATTACAGTCTTCAATGACGCTGTTTCATTTGGCGGAGCCGAATTGCGAAATTTTTAAGCAAGTCATAGACAAGTATTTTAACGGGCAGCTTGATTCTGTTACAGTTGAGCTTTGCAAAGTTAAAGAGGGTTGATTGAAATGAAGGGAGTTTCGCAAAAGTGGCAATTTTAGTTTGCGGCGGTGCAGGCTACATCGGTGCGCACGCCGTGCATCAGCTTACAGCGAAAGGCGAAAAAGTTGTAATTATTGACAATTTGCAAACGGGACATCGCAAGGCGATTAATCCTGCCGCTAAATTTTATGAAGGCGATATTCGCAACTGTGACGTTTTGAAAAAAATTTTTACCGAAAATAAAATTGAAGCCGTCATTCATTTTGCAGCAAATTCAATCGTCAGTGAAAGCGTCAAAAACCCGCTCAAGTATTTCAATAATAATGTTTACGGTATGCAAGTTTTGCTTGAGTCAATGGTAAATTTCGGCGTCGATAAAATTGTTTTCAGTTCAACGGCGGCAACTTACGGCGAGCCGGAAAAAATTCCAATTTCAGAAAAAGATAAAACCGCGCCCACAAATCCATATGGCGAATCAAAATTAATGATGGAAAAAATGATAAAATGGATACCGAATCTGCGCTACGTCAGTTTAAGATATTTCAACGCGGCAGGGGCGATTGAGAGCGGCTCCATTGGTGAAGACCATCAGCCGGAAACACATTTAATACCGCTGATTCTGCAGGTACCGCTGGGCAAGCGTGACCATATCACAATTTTTGGCAATGATTATCCGACGCCGGATGGAACTTGCCTGCGCGATTATGTTCACGTTATTGATTTGGCGGACGCGCACATTTTGGCTTTAAATCATCTGCGCGAAGGCGGCGAAAGTGATATTTTTAATCTCGGCAGCGGACAAGGTTTTTCCGTCAAAGAAATAATTGCAGCCGCCGAAAAAGTTACGGGACAAAACATTAAAACTGAAATAGGAGAACGTCGCGCAGGTGACCCCGCGCAGTTAATCGCCGCAAGCGATAAGGCAAGAAAAATTTTGAAGTGGACGCCGCAATTTACAAACATTGAAAAAATTATTGAAACGGCGTGGAAATGGCATAAAAATCATCCGAACGGCTATGAAGATTAAATAAAAAAAACCGCTACTTTTTTTATTAGTGGCGGTGTAATTTTTTTTACAAAAATATAACGCGGCGGCTCATTTTATTTTTTAGCGCACTTCTTCACCAAGTTTCGACTTGATAGCCAGTTTGTGATTGTACATGGCAACGTCAGCTTTTTTGGAAACAGCGGCAAAATCCATACCGCGTTCATAAATGGCAAGCCCGCGCGCAACAGATACAGTCAACGTATCGCCTGCAATGGTGAAATGTTCTTCAGCAACTTTTTCATCGAAAAGGCGCAGGAGATCTTCGCGTATGTCGTAGTCCGGTCCTTCCAAAATTGCAGCGAATTCATCGCCGCCGGTTCGATAAACCAAACTGTTGGCAAAAACTTTTCGGATAACATTTGCGGCGTGGCGTAAAAGTTCATTGCCCGCTTCATGTCCGTACTTGTCATTTACTTTCTTTAAGAAATTGGCGTCAAAAATAACGACGCCGTAAGATTGGTCGGAAACAATATTTTTTTGCGCGTCGAGTTCAGCCGCTTTGCTGATAAAAGCCGCCGCGTTCCTTAGCCCGGTCAATTTATCCCGATAAACATAAATTTCAAGTTTAGACGCCATTTCACGAATACTGCGCACCAAAATTCCCAGTTCGTTGCCGGATTCATATGAAATTTTAACGTTCAAATCGCCGGAAGCGATACGCTTTGCCGCCTCCGTCATGCCCGCCAATGGTTTTATCGCCCTTGACGCCAACGCAATACTTATGAGCGAAATAACCATTGCCACAAAAATAATTGCGGCGACTAAGTGCATCATAATTCGGTTTCTTTCTTCGTGAACTTCACTTAACGGCGTGGCAATTCCGAGCCACATTCCGTTTGTCAAATAAACTTCAATTTCTTGAAATTCGGGATTGGGCTTAAACGTTTCGCCTTGTTTTTGGTATCTGTGATAAAGTACGGTATTGTTTCTGTCCATAAGATAAACATAGCCGTAATCGTAAATTGACATGCGCCGCAATTCTTGAATAATGAAATTAAAATCTATATCCATACCGACGACGCCTATAAATTTTCCTTCCAAAAATAACGGTGCCACATATGAAAGAACGTAAAAATTGGTTACAACGTCAACGTAAGGTTCAATCCACGTTGAACTCCGGCTTTTCATTGGAATATAAAACCAGCCGACCTTTTGTGAATCGTCAGGATCATAGGGCGCAAGGTCGATAGGTTCACGCTCTATAAATGGAGAAAGCGCGCCTTCCCAGCGGGCGTCTTCACGTTGCATTGAAAACCCGCCCTTAGTTCCTTCAATTTCCGGTATTAAGCGCAAGTAATATGAAATGCTGCCGTCTATTCCAACTGCCGTAAAATTGAAATCTTTTTTCATATTGTCAAGATAAGTTGCCCTGTAAGTTTCATCGTAGGCTAATCTTTCGTAACTTTCGATAGAATTTACGGCTTGAAGTTTCATGGCACTTACAGCTTGCCGCACAAGAAAAAAAGTCCTTGTCAATCTTTCACGGCAAATCGCGCTCATTGCGTGCAGTGAATCGTTGGCGTGAGAAGTAACCATATTTCCCATAGCTAGGGAACTTCCCCACCCTAAAACCGTTGCCGAAAAAAATACCGTTTGCGATACCAAAAATACAACTTCCATCATTATGGAGCGGCGGTAACGCAGCATTAAATAAAACATCAAGACAAGGTAAATATCTATCATGGATAGACATTCTGTCACGAAAAAAAGCCATACGTTTATTAAATCCATTCCGTAAAATTGAAATTTGTCCAGATAAAAAACGCCCGTCGGAAAAAGCAGGTAAAAGCCCAATGCTATATTGCGCGCTCGCTTGGTTTCAACGTTAATTTGTTCGTCAACCGGCGGAGTTTCAACACTTTCATTTGAATTGTACAGGGCGTAACTCCTGCTGATTAAAAAGAAAAACCACGCCAAATCTAAAAAAATTGCCACAAAGAAATCATTCACGAAACAGGCAAGCATAAAAATTGGCAGAGTAGCTTTTCGTTCGTCAAAAATCCAATCCGTTAAAATTTCAAGTTCAGTTTCAGTTACTGTTAAGGCGCGAAAAAATGACGTTGCAACAAATGTTAAAAAAAAAATCAGGAGGAATTTCTTGAGCAGGTGGACTCGAATGGAAGGTGTTTTGTCTTTCGCGTCAACATATATTTTATTCCAAAGAATGTAAGGCAACCAGCCCGCCAAAAACACCCAAAATTCTTTTGCCAAAATGTGCAGGTAATTTGCGGCGTTCAAATTTTCGCCAATTTCCGGGACTGCCAAAATTCCGCCAATGTAGACGCCCGCCGCTGCATACGGTCCCCACATAAGCCCCAAAATCGGCGGTAAAAATACGGCAACGCCGACAATTTCCGGCGGCATCACCAACACTAACCCTGCATATTTTGCAACCAACCAGTACAAGAATGCTGACAGGCAAAAATGATAAATTTTACGCGTCATTTGCCTTCATTCCCCTTAATATTTTATTTTCGGTCAACGTCAATACGAAAAGCGGCGCAAGCTTCCGCGCCGTATTTTTCTTTGAGTTTTTCGCGCAGAGGGCGCACTTGTTCTTTGAAACGTTCCAATTCTTGCGGTGTAAGGTCTATGACTTCCAAGCCTTCAACTATGAATTGTGCACGAATTTTCTTTTCTTCGGATTCCAAATAATCGCGGCTCCATTCGCAAGCCTCGCGCATTTTATCACGAAGTAACTTTTGAGTTTTCGGCTCCAACTGGTCAAAAGTTTTTCTGTTTGCAACGAAGAGGTAATTTTCATAAAGATAATTCCAGACCGTCATATATTTTTGAATTTCGTTGAGTTTTCCTGAATGCATAAGAAAAAAGCCGTTTTCCTGCCCGTCAATGACGCCTTGTTGAATTGCCACGTTGAGTTCACTCCAACCGAGCGGTACGGGCGTTGCACCCAAAGCCGAAAAGAAAAGCCGGTACACTTCGCCGCCCAAAACGCGGATTCTCATTCCTTGAAGGTCTGCAGGCGTCTGCACAGGGTTTCTGTTGCTGGTAAGTTGCCGCATTGCGTTATGTGTCGACCCCAAATATACCAAGCCGTATTCAGATAAAATTTTGGCGTAATAGTCGCCGCCCGTTTCATCGATAACCCGCCGCGCTTCTTCATAATTTGAAAACGACCAAGGGATAGTTGCAACTTCCAAACGCGGGTCTAAAAGTGAAATAGTACCCGAAACATACGCGCCCAAGTCAACGGCTCCTTCTGTCAGTGATTTTACGGCTTCATTGGTATTGCCGCCGGTAAGTTCATCATTCGGATAAAATTCTATAATTACATTGCCGCCGGATTCTTCCTCAACCAATTTTGCGAAACGTTTTGCCGTCAACGATTCAATCCCTATATCTGTACCATTTGCAGTCATTACCAGACGAACTTTTTGATAGTCGCTGTCCTTAAGTGTTAAATTTTCTTGCCGTTCGCCGCAACCGCTGCAAAAAAAAATTACCGCAAATATAAAAGAAACTGCCCTTAGCCAACGTTGCATTGCCAAAAATCACCTCTGTTTCGGAATGTCTTAAACTCCGAATGCCTTTTAAGAATTTTATTTTTTTTACTTTAAAAAGTCAATATTCACGGCGTATTCTTTTATAATTAAATAAAATTTTTTATTGATTTTAAAGCTGCGCGGCGGCAAGGCGAAAAAAGTTTAATATCGGTGGAAAAAATTTTCTTGCAAAATTTAATAAAATAATTTATACTGTAAAAAATTTTGGAGGTGAGTCCGTTGGTTTAAGCAGTGCAGTTTTATATACAAGGGGGAAGTCTGCCCCGAGTACGGCGAAAGACGATGGAAAGATGCGCCTACAACCAAGGGGATAGTATGACCTGACTGCAAAAGGGATGCAGAGCTTAAAGCGCGCGTGGCAAACACGCAGGAACAGCGAAGCATCACCAAATAAGCACGGCAAAAAGCCAACGTGACTGCTACGGAAAAATTTAAATCAGACAAAGGGAAAAATTTTGGCGCGGAGATGATTCAAGATATACCAACAAAAATTTACTGCCGCCAAAACTGCGCGCGAGCGTTGTTCAATTTGAGACGGCACTCGCCAATGGAACTTATCCAAATTGCGGAGCGAAAATTTTATTCTATAAGGCGTGAACAGTATGAAACGCCGTTATTGAATGTGTTTTAAAAATATACTAAAATATTTGTAGCGGTTAGACTTCCGCTTTAACAAAAATGTATTAAGTAAGCGTGTAGACTTAAGGTCTTATCGTGTAAAGGCGATGTGGACACGCCTGTAAGAATAAGGGTAGCGTGACTATCAATCTTCTTAAATGGAGACCCGAAAAACTACTGTCTCCCAGAAGCCCGCGACTTTAGTCGTGGGTGGTTCACAAAGTATTTTCATTGACGGCAAAACTTTTTCGGTACCGTCAATTTTTTTTGAAAAATTTTATTATGACAACAGACAAAAAATTATTTTCTGCAAAAAATTTCTATAAACTATTGACACTTCTGCCAAAATATGATTTTATCAATATTATCAGACACGTACTCTTAGGGTAAATGCGTTTCGGCGTCAAATGTTTTACCGAAGCGGCAGATTATCTTGAATTGGAAAAGGTACTCTAAAAAAATTGTGAAGGCGAAAGAAAATGAGTTTCAGGGAATTGACACTCAAGCAGGAATACAGGTCGGGGCTTGATAATGTAATTGAAAATTTTTACAAGCCGGTACTTAGACAATCCGTCGTGTACAAAAGAGCGGTAGGTTTTTTTTCGTCTTCAGCATTGGTAACGTTGTCGGAGGGAATTACAAAGCTGCTGGAAAACGGCGGCAAAATTCAAATAATAACCTCGCCGCGCATTTCGCCGGAAGATATTGAAGCAATAAAATACGGATTCCAAAAGCGAAAAATAATGTCCGACGCGCCAAAAAATTTATTGAGTAACTTAATAGCATCGGGGCAACTTGAAATAAAAATTGCCCTGCTTGAAAATGAAAATGAAACCGGCATGTTCCATGAGAAATTAGGCTTGATGTACGATGACAGCGGAAATGTAATTGCATTTTCCGGCTCGATGAACGAAACGGCAAATGCATTTGTAACAAATTATGAGTCAATAGACGTTTTCACTTCGTGGACAAGGGATACTGAAAGAGTCAGGCGCAAACAGCGGGCGTTCAATTCAATGTGGGAAAATTGCGCGCAGGGAATTAAGGTATTGGAATTTTCGGAAGTAAACACGGAAATTTTGCAAGAACATAAGCTCCCGCCAAAAAGTCGTTTCAAGAAAAAATCTGCAGAAAAATCTTGCGCGCCAAAAATTCCCGAAAATATAAAACTGCGCGACTATCAGAAAGAGGCAATTACAAAATGGGCGAATAATTCGTATGTGGGTATTTTCGATATGGCGACGGGCACGGGCAAAACATATACAGCCCTTGCCGCAATTACGCAACTTTTCAACGCCACACAAAAAAATCTTGCCGTCATTATAGTTTGCCCCTATAAAAATTTGGTAGAACAATGGGCAGAAAATATATTAAAATTTGGAATAACCCCTGTTGTTTGCTGTTCGGAAAAAAAGAATTGGCGCGCGCGTCTGCGAAATTCAATCCTAAGTTTTAAATTTGGTATAGAAAAATTTATTTGCGCGGTAATGACGGAGGCAGCGTTTACAAGTGTTGACGCGCAAAATTTGATAAAAAGATTGAACGGACACGCCCTTTTGGTAGCAGATGAGGCGCACAGATATGGCGCGGTATGTCTAAATAAAAATCTGCCGCACAATTTCCCGTACAGGTTGGCACTGTCAGCAACAATCGAAAGGCAAGGCGACGCGGTCGGCACGCAAAAAATTTATGATTATTTCGGTACAAAATGTATAGAATATCCGCTCCAAAAGGCGATTGAAGCTGATATGTTGACGCCGTATTATTACTATCCTGTTTTAGTTACGCTGGAGGCGGATGAACTTGAAAATTATCTTGAATTGACGGCGAAAATAAGAAAAAGTTATCACGCGGCAGAAAATATCAATTCAGAATATATAAAAATACTTTTGGTTCAAAGGGCACGCTTGACGGCAGGCGCAAGAAATAAAATATCGGAACTGCGCAAAATAATTTCAGACTACAAAAACGATAACCAAATTTTAATTTATTGCGGCGCGGCGAAAATTAACGAGGCAAGACAGATTGACGTTGTAACCGAAATGTTGGGCAATGAAATTGGAATGAGCGTCAAGAAATTTACTTGCGAAGAAACAGCGTCAGAAAGACAAGAAATAAAGAAAAATTTTGAAGAAGGCAGCCACTTACAGGCGTTGGTTGCGATTCGTTGCCTTGATGAAGGAATTGATATACCGAGCGTCAAAACGGCGTTCATATTGGCAAGCAGCGATAATTATCGTGAATATGTGCAAAGGCGCGGCAGGCTTTTAAGAAAATATCCCGGTAAAAATTGTGCGGTAATTTTCGATTTCGTAACGTTGCCGGTGCCGCCGGAAGAAATTCAAAACTGTAAGCCTGAAACAATCGCGGCGGTAAAATCAATGGTACAAAAAGAAATTAACCGCGTCAAAAATTTTTCAGCACTTGCCGAAAATCCATTCGATGCAGATTTTTTAATTGCCAAAATACGAAAACACTTTGAGGCAGAGGAGGAAGACTACGATGTTTGTTATTAGAAGTTACAGCGTGGAAAACGAGCGGCTTAATGTCATGATGTACAAGATTCTGGATGAAGAGAAAAAAAATATGCGCACCAAAATAAAAGATTATTCCGGAATGGTAAGATTAATAGGAAGCATCATCGAGAAAGAAACCAAAAGGAAGAAAGTTCAATGCGGATAAAATCTTTGCGGATGAAAAATTTTCGACAATTTCGCGGCGAAAATGTAATAGAATTTTCTTGTGAGTCGGAAAAAAACGTGACCGTAATTCTGGGAGATAACACATACGGCAAAACAACGCTTTTACAGGCGTTTCATTGGTGTTTTTACGATAAAACAAATTTTGAACAACAACCGAATTTTCTGTTAAATTATGAACTTGCGGGCGAAATGAGAAACGGCGAATCCGAAACGGTTGAAGTGGAAATTGTCCTTTTACACGGCGAATATGAATATACCATCACGCGCACTCAAAATTACGTTTGCCTGAACAATTACCCTAAACGTCAAGCTTGCGGCGATAAAACTTTCAGCAAAATAAACGTTTTTTATAAGAAAAAAAACGGTGAAACAATTCACGTCCGCGCAAATGAAATAGATGAATTAATTAACGATATGTTGCCGGAAAATTTGGCGAGTTACTTTTTTTTCGACACCGAGCGGGTAAGCAGTATAAGCACGCGCAAAGACGTTGCCGAAGCGGTAAAGGGGCTGCTCGGATTGTCGATTATTGATAACGCCGTGAAACATTTGGGAGACCGCGCAAAAAAAACTACCGTCATAGGTAAATTTTACGGCAGGATGAATACAGCCAGCGACGCCAAAGCCGCAACGTTGCTGGAAAAAATTCACGCCGCCGACGATAAACGCGCACAAATTGCCGCGCAAATTGCCGAATGTAGAGAGCAAATTTCAAAATATGAAGAGCGCAAAGAGACGTTACAAAAAATCTTGCGCGCCAATGAAATTACCTCTAATCTTCAGAAACAAAAAGAATCCCTTGAAAAAGATTTGGCACTTGAAAAGCAAAACCTTGCGGCAAATATAGAAAAATTTTTAAAAGCGTTTAACACAAACGCGCTTAATTTTTTTGCGCAACCGCTGTTGAAAATCTTGGAAAAAATGCTTAGCGACGCCAAAATTGAAAATGAAAATTTTATTGACTTGTCGAAAGCAACAATTTTAGAAATTTTAAAGAGCGGGCGGTGTATTTGCGGGCGGAAAATAAAAGAAGGCGACGCGGCGTATAATCATTTACAAAAAGAATTGGAAAGCCGTCCGGATGAATCTTTCGGCTTAATTATTTTGCGCTACCGCGAAAAAATAGAATCACGCGCCAATTTGGCAGCGCAAGCGCAGGATATTTTCAACAACGCTTACAAAAATATTTTGATTTCAAGAAAAACAATTCAAGATCTGGAATATGAAATTGAAAATATTTCCGAAACAATTTCCGGCAAAGAAAATATGCATCATTACGCGGCGGAACTTGAACATATTCGCCATAGAATTTTAGAATTGAACAATAAAAAAGACCGCCTTTATCAAGAGGACGGTGCGCAAAAAAATGATCAGGAACGTTTCCAAAAATCCTATGACGAAATTATTTCAGCGTCTGAAACAAACAAAGAATTAATGTGCTTTATGAATTACGCCGAAAAAATTCGTGAAATACTTGACGCAGAATACGCCAAACAAGAAACTTTTATTCGTGCAAATCTTGAATCCGAAGTCAATAAAATTTTTGCGCAGATTTACAGCGGTACACGGCGCGTGATTATAGATGAGGCGTTTAACGTGCATTTAATGACAACAGTTTCAAACGTCGAAGTAGAATCCGGCGAATCTGAAGGCTCCAACCGCGTAAAAAATTTGGCTTTTATTGCGGGGCTTGTCGCGCTCGCCAAAAATAAAATTGTTATCGCCGGAGAGAAAAAACAAATTGACCTTTCGGAGGAACCCTATCCGCTGGTAATGGACGCGCCTTTTTCTAACGCAGATGAAATTCACACTACCAATATTGCAAAAGTTTTGCCGCAAATTGCCGAGCAAGTTATTATGTTCGTAATAAACAAAGATTGGAAATATGCCGAATCCGTTTTGAGTGACAGAATCGGCAAAAAATATTTGCTAAAAAAAATTACTGAAACTTTTACTCAAATACAGTAAGGCGGTATGTTGTCACTTAACTTTGTGCGGTAATTAAAAATAAGAATTTTCGTTGATAAGTTGGGAAATATCTTCGTCCGAAATACCGTCAAGCTCTTTTTGAAAAGAATTTATTACCTCGTAGGTTCTGTCAAGATAATCTTCTTGCGTGCGGCAGCCGTCGGTAAATTTTTCATACATAATTTCAATTCCGCCGCGCACATAAGAATTAAAAAGTTCAAGATTGTTTTGAAATTCTTCAGAGTGTTCATCGCAACGAAAAGCGCGGTTAATTTTTTCTTCATCTGTAAGGTTGGTGCTCTCGTCAAGTAACATTATCATTCTAAATAAAAAAACGCAATGTTCGTGCTCTCTAAGAAAAGCCGCTGCCAAAATGTGCGCGCTGTTGGAGTGGTCTTCATCGCGCGGGACTGCATTGGAATACATTAAACCAAAAACCGCCGCATTTAAATACACGTCAATATAGCGTTCAAAAATTTTCGCGCTGAAAGTTTCAGAGTCCGCATTTTTTTTTGCAAGAAATTTTAAAAATTTTGCGTGTTTGCCGAAAATAGTATAATCATTATCAAACATAACGTACCGCCTCACTATACGATTAAAAGTTTCAGTAACTTCTTTTAAGGTTTTCAAAAAGCCGCTCCGATAATGCATTTATAAAACCATATTTTTGCGGAAGTGTCAATAGATATAAAGTTTTTTCTGCCGCTGAACTTGCCGCTATGAATTACGATTTTGAGCTTGCGCAAACTTTCTTTCAACAAAAGGAATATTAAAAATGGTTGTTACGTTCGACGGCTGGGTAAAAGCGCACGACGACATTTAACGCCGGGAATAACTTTAACTTTCGTAAGTTTATTTTTTGTTCATACCGTTGGCGGCGTTTGTACTTTTTCGAGGCAAATGCGCGCGGAATTGGTGAATACGGTTCCGTAGTTTTCATAGTAGGAAATATGCCGTATGAAACGGAAAATCCGAGACGTTCCTGTAGCAATTTATTAAAAGCCGCAAACGCCGTTTGTAGCAAATTTATCGACGAAAGTGTGCAAGTGACGGATTATACAATTTTCAAAGGTTTTCGCGGGCTTGAACAAACTTCGTTGCGCGAAGGCGAAAAGGCTTTTGGTTTTATTCGCAACATAAACGGCGCGGGCTGAATTCTACCTTTAGTTTTCCTTCCAAAGTTACCTTTATAACAAAGGACGGCGCAAGTGGAATTTATTTACCGAACGCGGCGCAGAAATGTTTAAATTGTGGATAGAAGCGGCAGAGGAAAAAAACTTTCAGATTTTGAGGTTAAATTTGATTCTAATACAGGAATTTTTTCAAGGACAGGTGAAGTTGATTAAATTACAACTGCCCTTGTTCCTGCAGACGCGGCTACCGTTGCTGTCAAAAGTGCAACCGGTGACTTGGACACAACCGAACGGGATTTATTGTCTGTTGAACAACTTACAGTGGAGGCAAAATTCTATTATGTTCAAATGGGACATATGGCTATTGCTGAAAAACTGAAAGCGGAAAATATAAGTCACTAACCCCCGAGAATAAAAACCCTTCAAAAGTTTTTCTGGCGGAATCAGTGCAGCAACCGGGATACGGACACAAGATACATTCCCAGCCGCAGCCGCATAATGTAAAAGCTATTGTAAGTTAGAACCGCAAAAAGTCAACATTTAGCTACAAAAGGAGGTGAGCGCGGCGTGGCAATAAAAAAATGACGGAGAGCAAGCGTCGCTCTCTTCTCGGTCTACAAACGGCGCGAAAATTTATGCAAATTTATAGCCGTTTTGGAATAAAAAGCGGCAAAACGCGCTACAAAAAATGGCAGCAAAACGCGCGGCAGTTGTCGAAAAATCCGTGCCGCAAGCAAATGCTTTTTCCAAACCGTCGATAACGGCAGATGATGTTGACGACCGTGCGGCGATAATAAAGCAGTTGCAACAGCTTACATTGAAAGACGATTCTAATTTCACAAAGTCAAAACATTTGCGCGAATTTTAAAGACAGCGCATAATGCGGCGTCTTTTCAATGCCGCGCGGGAAGAAAAAGGAAAAACTTCAAGGTTCATTATTTTGCGCAACTCCTTATGAAAACAATAAAATATCCGCTGCGGATAAAGTTAAGTGGGAACAGTTCAAAGAATATTGTAAGCAAGATGTAGAATCAGAACGCGCCATAATAAAACGCCTTGCAAAATATTCGTCGAACAGTACCGAAAGAAGATTATGGGTATTAGACCAAACAATAAATAATAACGGCGTATGGATAGATATGGAATTGGTACGAGGCGCAATGCGCGTAGACGAACTCATAAAATCAGAAGCGATGAAAGCGGGCGAGGGAATCTTTACAACAAGGCGAGTTAACACCGCAGGTTTTAGAATTTTTCCGCTTAAAAGATATAGTATCGAAAACAAGCGTAGCGAAATTTGAAACAATGCAAGAAACAGCGCGTGAGTTGGTAAGGCGCGGGAATGCTTATGCGTTGGACGTTTTTTATGAGAATCCGTCAGAGGTCTTGTCGCAGTTGATAAGGACAGCGTTTGTAGCGGTGAAAGGTTCAAGATTGATAGTGGCGGACTTTTCGGCGATAGAAGCGCGGGTATTATCGTGGCTCGCTGATGAAAAATGGCGAATGGAAGTCTTTGAAAACGGCGGAGATATTTACTGTGCCAGTGCGTCCGAAATGTTTAAAGTGCCGGTAGAAAAACACGGCGTCAATCACGAATTACGCGCCAAAGGCAAAGTAGCTGAATTGGCGTGCGGTTATGGTGACGGCGTCAGTGCTTTAAAAGCATTCGGAGCAGATAAAATGGGCTTGAGTGACGGTGAACTTGAAACAATAGTAAAAAAATGGCGTAAGTCCAATCCCAATATCTGCACTTTTTGGAGGATAATGAAAAGCTGCGCGAAAATTGCAATAAAAAAACGCACAAAAAAATATTGCCAAAAAGGAATAGCGTTTGAGTATGACGAGCATAAACGTCAAGAAGTTATAACGTACGAAGGCAATTTATCAAGCGGCGACAATTGGGGAAGAAATAGCACGTGGGGGCGGAAAACTTGTAGAAAATATAGTGCAAGCAATAGCGCGCGATTGTTTAGCGTAGCAATGCTGAAACTAAATGACGCCGGTTACAAAATAATGAGTCAACCGTTGTACTGGGCGCGAGAATTAAAATTGACGGCGGAAGGCTACGAAACGCCATACTATAAGAAAGATAATTAGGCAATATATATATATAGTCGAAAGTGCTGTATCGCTTTTAAAGGCAATTTTAGAGGGAAATTTGCACTTTGATAAATATGTATAGGAATGGCTGGAAAGACGCGCTGTGAGCCTCCTAGACGCCCTAGAGAGCCTTTAAAATCAATGCTAAGTATTTTTCTAAATTTCGATAAAAAATAAGTTTCAGCAATTTCTTTTTTATCCAGCAACGCCTAAATAAAAAAAAGCAGAGGCGAACCTCCGCATAGATAACTAAATTTTCATCAGCGATAATCCGCCGCTTGATATGTGCAACTGTTAATCATATTGTAAACGTTTTCTTTACTCGGTACGGAAGGCGAAAATTTTAAAATCGTGTCCGAAATATCGTCTTTTGAAAATCCGTAATTAACCGGTGATTGAATAGCCGCCGCGTCAGAATCAGAAGACCAACCGGCACGGGTTGAGGATTCGTCAAAGTTGTCTTTTACAAAATTAAAAAATCTTACTTCACAAACGCTTTCCGCTACACCATTGAAAATAGTGTAAATTCGATGGTTCTTTTCAGACTCAACATCTGCTTTATCTTTCGTAACCTCAGCATCTTGATTTAACAAAGCAGTAAGTGCCGTCGAACGTAACGACAATATTTGTCCTACCTTTAGCCATTTCCATAATACGATTTATATCACCGGCAATAGTTGAAGAATACTTTCTTGACGTGACCTTACCTGAAAGTAAAATTTCTTCTCTGGACAAACTATAATCATAATTTGTAGAAATTCGCAAGCCTTTATATTCACCTGTAAGCCCCAATAACGGACAGCTTGAATTTTTACTATTCTCGATAAAATCTGTTATAAAATCTACAGCCGCTTTCTTATCAGTGAAAGTTTGATTATTCAGCGTTATTGAAAATTTTTCTTTGCCGTAGGTTTCAACGACAGTATTCTGCTTAACAGTCTCAATGTCATTTTTAATATTTTCCAACGTTTGTGCTTTCCGCAAATGACGCGGATGTTTGTTTAACTTTATGATCGAGCGTTTCGTGTGTTTCCTGTTGCTGTAGCCTTAATTTCAGCATATGAAAGAGTGGCTTCGTCAACGTCATCTTCAGAACGGACTGGCGTTTTTGAGGTCATTATTTGTGATGTAAATCGTTGCTTATTCTCCAAAATTTGATCAGGGAAGGCAAAAGTATTGCTACTTCCTTCCCTAAGAACCGTACGTGAAAGTTTCCCTTCATACGGCTCAAGAATTTATAAGCCCTGTTTTCACAGAACCGGCTCTTTTAAAGGTTTTGAACTGCAATTTTTATATTTCTTAAGGTCTCGTTTCATTCGCTTATTATCTCTTTCAACAAAATATTTGTCCCATTTTGAATTGTAAGCGGTTGCTTCTGATTTAGTTTTGATAAATCTGGTAATTTTTGTATCAGTAGCGTAAATAAGTTTCAGAAATTTTCCCGCTGTCAATTCTTCCGAGAAAGTCCAAATGCGATTATCAACCTGATGAAAATATTTCTGTGCTATCCATTTATGTGACTTTTTAGGGTGTCTCCGTTTGCACCAACGCCATAAACTTCTCCAAATATCGTAGTCGAGTCTCTCAAAATATTTTGTGGCGGCATTGTGCCTGTGGAAATTTACCCAGCCACGAATAACAGGATTAAGTTTTCTAATCAGAAAAGACTGTTTTAGCGTAGGATTTTTCTTGATTATTCCACGAATTTTATCAATTACGGCTTTATAATTTTTGCCGGAGAGCGTAATCAAAAGTTTGTCATTGTACCACTTGACGTTACAGCCGAGAAAGTTGAATCCGTCAGTAATATGTGTTATTACAGTTTTATTTTCAGCTAATTCCTTTGTTTCGCCGGTAACAATAAAATCATCAGCATAGCGAACAAAATTTACTTTCGGAAAATGAGCTTTACCTTTAATTTTTGTCTTGTGATATTTTTCCAAAATTTTATATTCCAAGCCGTCAAGCACCATATTACAAATAACGGGTGAAATTGGCGAGCTTTGCGGTGTACCTTTTTCTGTTAGGAATAATTTTTGAGTTTCGATGTAGCCGCTTCTTAACCATTTTTTCAAAATCTTTTTATCCAGTGGAATATTATTTAAAATCCAATCGTGATTAATATTATCAAAACAGCCTTTTGCATCTTGTACGCATTTTTTCGGTCTGGAGCCGTAAGAATTTAAGTCTAAATTTACCGCTAATGCTCTGCCGTAAAAAGAATGTGTAAGTAGCCATTGCAAAGATTTCACTTTGCCTTGTCTACCTTCAAAATGAGCCTTTACGATGCGCTTTTGCAGTTTTTTAACATAGTTTTCCGCTTTTTTCCAGTTTATTTGATTCCAAGCGGAGACAACGTCAGAAGTTGCACACGCTTTCACGTTCATTTGCTTTCCCTCCTTAAAAATTCTACAAAACATCTCGTAATTAAGTACCGCGCAGAAGTCTGCCCTCTTTCGAGTGGGATAAATTTTGCATCCCTATCCTTTTCATTACAAAAAGGCGTTCGCTTTTTCCGCAATCTTCCATCCGCACTGCCAACAGCTTGCCTTACGGCTCACCTGCCAATTTTGGCGGTAATACGGGCTTACCGTGTTCCACTTGACTAACAACGGATAGTTTATGTTTCACCTCTACGCCGACAGTCTTTTGTCCGTGTATTCCCACTATGGAAAGGAATAACCGACTGCACACCTTTTGGTTCAAGCCTGTCAGCTGTTTTGGCTTGTTTGCTTTAACGGTGATTCAGATTCCTTAACCGTGCTACCCTAAGCCTTTGCCCTGACTGCATTACAGCTTGCAGTTTTGGTTTTACCTTACGGTTCAACCTCAACAGGTTCATTTTATATCAGCTTTTAACATAACCGTCAACAATTACGCTAATGATATTGGCTTCATCTAACGGAATAGCTGGTCTGGAATTTTATTGCGGCTTCACGGCGCACCCGGAGGTACGCATCGAACGTACTTTCCATAACGTAACGAAAGATTTTTACTTTCTTATTTTCATTGCCTTGTTGAATAATTCTTCCGGCGCGTTGCTCAAGGTCACTGGGGCTCCACGGTATATCGAGGTCGTGAAGTGCTGGCAATTTGTCCTGTACGTTTGTACCGATTCCCATCATTACTGTTGAACCGATCAAAATTCTAACTGCGCCCTTGCGAACTTTCTCAAAGAGTGCGTCCTTTTCATTTTCGTTCTTAGCGTTTT
>CALDHY010000064.1 GCA_937901445.1 uncultured Selenomonadales bacterium | reverse complement strand
ACTCTTTCCCTACACGACGCTCTTCCGATCTGTACCGTCAATGTTCAGTTCCTCAATATCTTTGGCGTCTTTGAGAGTGATTGAACCGCTGCCAACTCTAACGATAATATCATTGCCACTAACTATGGTTGAATAACTGCCGCCGGTTATTGATATTGCGTCATATTTTGTAAAACCTTCAATAACATCTGCGCCGTCGCCGCTTGCATATTGATAAATAGCGCGGTAACGATTTTGTTTATTTTCTCCATAATACATTGCAGCTATCCCATCAGAGGCAAAATTTCCATAATACATAGTGTCATTGCCGATACCACCGCTAATTGTCGCTGTTCCTTCATACCATGCCATACGAAGAGAAACTATATCATCACCTAAACCGCCCATTAGTGATGCACCGTCAAAACTAGTAATAATATCATTACCATCTCCACCATCAACCGTATTACTAGAACCTGTATGACTTATAATACTGTCATTGCCGGCACCACCATAAATTGTACTATAACTGCCGATAATTGTGTCATTACCCTTATCGCCATAAATTATATTTTCTTCTGCGGCATCAATGTAATCGTTTCCTTCACCGCCATTAATTGTAATTTCATAACCTTCACTTTTAATTGTATCATTACCTGTACCGCCGCTAATTGAAACAGTATTACCGTAATTTTCGATTGTGTCATTGCCGCCCAATCCGCTTATCGTTACATTGTTATCAACGTTATAAAGACTATCTGCGCCTGAAGTGCCGCTCATTATGCTCCAGTCATTTAAAGTTACAACATTTCCGCCCGCGTCTTTGATATGAATTTTTGTACTTTCAGCGTAAATATCTTTGATAGTGATTGAACCGCTGCCAACGTTGACAATTAAATTATTGCCGCTTTTCATTGTGCTGTAAGTGCCGGAAGTAATTTCAAGCGTATCAAAAGAATTGAAGCCAATGATAACATCTGCGCCGTCTCCGTTTGCATATTGATACAAACGCCCGTGTTTATCAGTATCGCTACCATCTATTGTATCATTACCCTTGCCGCTATTTATGGTACCACTGGCACTTATGATTAAATCGTTGCCGTCGCCGCCGAAAACTGCGCCTTCAACTGAAATTAAAGTGTCATTACCCGCGCCGCCGTCGATTGTACCTCCGGCGTTAATGATTAAGTCGTTACCTTCATCAGTGTAAACTTGATTATCATAACCTTGAATTTCTTTGATTGTGTCATTACCGGAACCACTATTAATTGTTACATAATGCCCTTTAATGTAAATCCAATCATCACCTGCGCTCGCATCTATGTAAGAATAATTGGAATAATTTTCAATTCCATCATTTCCCGCGCCTCCATAAATTGAAACTTTATCGCCGCAGTTGAAAATGTTATTGTCTGAAACAGTACCATTCAAAGTTACTTCTGATTCTGTGTTATTTACAACATTATCTTCATTAGCCGCTTGTTTTGCAAGGTAGCGCAGGAGCATATATCCCACTGAATATGCAGTATCCCCAGTATAAACTAACCTCTTGAAGAAATTTTCTATCGTAGCAGGATAGTCAGCTAAATTTAAAATTAAACTTCTTCTTTCATCATCAATACCGTGAGTTAATTCTGCCATTCCTTCAATTATAAAGTCTGGTAAAGATGAAAAACACTCAATATTTGCTATCATTGTAGCGTGAGTTAATTCGTGCGCAAGCATACGGTCAAGATAAAATTTAGGATCTGACCCTAATCCATTGGGATTGACAGTATTAATATTATTCCCGTAATAATTATTGCTAATACCTAAATAACTTGAACCTCCTATCCAAGCCAAAGCGTTTTTGTATTCACCAAAATAAACATATAAAGTATTGATAGTTGCAGAAGAATTTGAATCAAAGGCAAAATTATTTCCATACGATTCAGCAATTAAATCAAGTGCGCCTTTTGCCCACCAAGTGTACAGTCCTTGCCAAATAAATTTTTGGTTATCTGTTAAATCATCAAAATTTTCTTCAAGCTGAAGTGTTAAACCGTTGACAGTAAAAGAATTGCCGGTAAAGTTAATCAATTCGCCCGTTTCCGGTACAATGTCTTCAGAGTCTTTGACAACGGATCCACCCACGTCCCAGCCGGTAATTGCGCCCGTGTCGTCGTTGTCAAGATTTATCCCGCAGTAATTCAGCAGAAAATTCTTAGCGTTATTAACAGTGCGACAATCGCTAACCATTTGAGTAATAACTTCCTGCAAGCTGTTAAAATCTGAACAAGCTTGTATTGCCTCATCAACCGCCGCCGTGCCGCTCAAAGTTGTTTTGTCCAACGACGCCATAAAACTTTTGATAACATCCTGTTGCGTTGCCATAAAAAATCCCTCCTCAAATTATCTATATCAAATATATAATACCCCCCCCGACTTGTGTTTGTCAAGGTATAGTACAAAATTTTTTTCCAACAAAAAAGACTAAGGAAAAAATCCCTAGCCCTTAATCCTTAATCCTTAATCCTTAATCCCTATTCCCTGAAAATCACTGCGGTTTAATTCTTTTAACAGCCTCACTAAGTGGCGGGATAATTTGTTTTTTGCGGCTCATGACGCCCGGCAAATAAACGTGAGTACCGCTTGCATCTTTCTTGAACGCCTCGCCAATTAAAGTTTTGGGCGAACCCGCGTAAAGCAAATAGGTTGATTCTTCCAAAATATCTGTAACCATCAACAAGTGCATATCGAAACCTTCACGTTCGCAGTTATCCGCCATAACGTCAATAATTTTTTCTTCAATGTCAAGAACTTCTTTGGGATCCATAACAGAAATTTGACTTACAATAATTCTGTAATCGCCAATTTTAAATTCTTTCAAGTCATTTTTCGCAATTTCGGTAGGAGTTTTGCCGCCAATTCCTGCGCCTGCGCGAAGCATTGCCAAGCCGTATTCTTTCAAGTCAACGCCCGCAATTTCTGCCAATTTTTCAGCGGTTTTTCTGTCTTTATTCGTGCAAGTTGGGGATTTAAATAAAACTGTATCAGAAATAATTGCAGAAAGTAAAAGCCCTGCGATTGACGGCGGAATTTCAATATCAGCATCCCAATGCATATTTGCAACGATTGTACAAGTGCAACCTACCGGCTCTTGACGAATATAAATAGGCTCTGAAGTTTGAACGCCGCCTAATCTGTGGTGGTCGATAATTTCAACAATTTTTGCGTCTTCAATACCCTCAACGGCTTGTCCGCGTTCGTTGTGGTCAACAAGAATAACTTTCTCGCGTTCCGGCAACATAATTTCATCCGCGCTGACAATTCCGACAAGTTTATTATTTTCAACAACGGGATAACTTCTGAATCTGTTTTCGTCCATTACGCCCTTAATATCAGAAAGTAAATCCATCGGGCGGAAACAAATTGGCTCGGAGTGCATAATACGGCGAATTGGTACGCACTGATTTAAAAGGCGTCCGACTGTGTAAGTATCATAAGGCGTGGCAAGTACGAAAATTTTTTCAGTAGCCGCCTCTGCCAATGCTTCAGCCGCAACTCTGCAACCGCCGGTAACAATCATACAAGAAATACCGCAATGGATAATTTTTCTTAAAGTGTCAATGCTCCTGTCGCCTACAAGTACAATATCTTTCGGCTTGAGACTTGCAAGCGTTGTTTCGACACTGCCCGCCGCAATTTTGATACTGCCTTCAATAAATTCATTTTCATCGGCGGCAACCAAAACTTTTGATTCCGTAGCTTGAATAATATCACGATAACGCACGCGCATATCAACCAAACTTTGTAAGCCCAATTCCAAAAAATAACGTTTTGCCAAATCGCCGACTGTAACAATACCGACAAGTTCGCCGTTGCTGTCAGTAACCGGCACAGATTTTAAATCACTTTTGCGCATAACTTCGCCCAAATGACGCAGTGTATCATGTTGACGAACGACGGTTTTACATTCAAGCGTAACGTCTTTAACGCGGGGATATAAATCTGTAACAAGAAACGGCTGATCCATTTTGAAATATTCAAGCGCGTACTTTGTTTCATTATTAATTTTGCCGCAACGCGCAGGGACGGCATTGACGCCCAACGCTTGTTTCAAATGTGAATAGCCAATCGCCGAACAAATTGAATCTGTATCGGGGTTTCTGTGTCCGATAACATAAATTGGTTTTGCAGTTCCCTTCATTAATTAAGCCTCCATTCAAAATTTCCAAAATACTAACTTGAAAAATTATAGCTAAAATTTTTTGCAATGTCTATTTAATTTTTTTTAAGTTACAAAAATTTTTGCGCGGCTGTCATAATTGACACAGTTTTTTTGAAATATTATAATTTTGAAAAATTGTTGTGTTTAAGGTTAGGCGTCAGGTGTTAAAGGCTGAAAAAATCCCTGGTCCTTAGCCCCTAATCCCTAGCTCCTATATTTGGCGGAGGAATTTTCCAGATGGTTGGAATTGTGGTAGCGTCACACTCAAGCAGACTTGCTGAAGGCGTTGTTGAAGTTGCAAAGATGATGGCTCCGGACGTGCCGATAATTGCGGCGGGCGGTATGGATGACGGCAGTATGGGTACAAGTTGCAGAAAAATTATTGGCGCGGTTAAAAAAATTTATTCAGATGACGGCGTGGCGTTAATTGCTGATATTGGCAGTTCGATTTTAACGGCAGAAATGGCGGTTGAAATTTTGAAACGTTCAAATTTAAAAATCATAGACTGCCCGCTTGCTGAAGGTACATTCGTTGCGGCGGTTGAGGCACAACTCGGCAAAACTCTTGAAGAAATTGAACTTAGCGCAATTCGTTCACGTTCAATCAGAAAACTTGCATAAACTAAAAAAGCCGCCAATTTTTGACGGCTAATTTTTTTATTGGTTAATTTAAAAACGCCGCCCTGCAGGCGACGGTTATTTTCAAATGGTGGGCAGGGATGGATTCGAACCATCGTAGCAAATGCAACGGATTTACAGTCCGCCCCCTTTAGCCACTCGGGCACCTACCCTTTTTTCAGTGGTGACCTTGGAGGGACTTGAACCCCCGACCCTTTGATTCGTAGTCAAATACTCTAATCCAACTGAGCTACAAGGCCAAATTTTATGTGAAGTTGGTGGACCCACTAGGACTTGAACCTAGGACCGACCGGTTATGAGCCGGTTGCTCTAACCAACTGAGCTATAGGTCCGGTTGAACCGTTCGGTTACCAACTTGTTATCAAAAAAATTGGAGCGGAAAACGAGGCTCGAACTCGCGACCCCAACCTTGGCAAGGTTGTGCTCTACCACTGAGCTACTTCCGCAAAATTCATTTGGAGCGGAAAACGAGGCTCGAACTCGCGACCCCCACCTTGGCAAGGTGATGCTCTACCACTGAGCTACTTCCGCTTGTTAGCTGACCTTTCGTCAACTGACAGGGCGTATTATATTAGTTAATTTTAATTTTGTCAAGAAAATTTTATTCAAACATTGCAGATATATTTTTTTTTGTGTAAAATGTACAAAATACAACGCTGGAGGAGTTTTTTTGGTAAGACAAAACAACCGTAAACCTGACGAAATGCGCCCCGTAATTCTGCAACGCCGTTTTCAAATGTACCCGCACGGCTCGGCTTATATCGAAGTTGGAAATACAAAAGTTATCTGCGCGGCAACCGTTGAAGATAAAGTTCCGCTGTTTTTGAAAGGTACAGGCACGGGCTGGATAACTGCCGAATATTCAATGTTGCCTTCTGCGCCAATTTTGCGCGCGCCCCGTGAAGTAAAAAGAGCAAGCGGCAGAACCGCCGAAATTCAAAGGCTTATCGGGCGAAGTCTACGCGCTGTTACTGATTTAACGGCTATTGGCGAACGCACAATTACTATAGATTGTGACGTTATACAGGCGGACGGCGGCACTCGTACGGCGGCAATTACCGGCGCGTTTGTTGCGCTTGTCGAGGCTTGCGAAAAGATTTATGAAGTGGGAAATATTTTCCCTGTTCAAGATTTTGTGGCGGCAATTTCGGCTGGAATTTCGGCTGACGGCGAAAAACTTTTAGACCTTTGCTACAATGAAGATTCAACCGCGCTTGCTGATTGTAACGTTGTTATGACGGGCGCAGGCGATTTTGTTGAAGTGCAACTTGCCGGCGAAAAAAAATCCTTTTCTCGCGCAGATTTAAATGAAATTCTTGATATTGCCGAAACCGGAATTAAAGATTTAATTGATATGCAAAAAGACGCGCTCGGCAGGGATTTAGTTTGGCGTGTAGGGCGTGTAGGCTAATTTTTGAAAGCGGTATCAAATACCTAATTGATATAAAAAAATACTCGACAAATTTTTTGACGAGTAAGGAGGGGTGGTTGAATGACAAAACAAATTGTTATTGCTACAAAAAATCTTGACAAGCTCCGCGAATTGGAAATTGCATTTGACGGCTTGCCTGTAGAAATTTTATCATTGGCTGATATTAATGATTTTCCGGACGCCATTGAAGACGGCGAAACTTTTGAAGAAAACGCCGAAATTAAGGCAAAGTTTTTCAGCGAAAAAACAGGCTTACCTTGCCTTGCAGATGATTCCGGCTTGGAAGTTGACGTACTCGACGGTAAGCCCGGCGTATATTCTGCGCGATTTGCCGGTTATCACGCGCACGACGTTACCAACAATCAAAAACTGCTTGAAGAAATGGCGAAAGTCGGAGCTGCTGAATCGCCCGCAAAATATCGTTGCGCCCTTTGTTTCGTTGACACTGACGGCACAAAAATTATCGGCACAGGCAGCGTACAAGGCACAATCAAAACAACGGCGAAAGGTGAAGGCGGCTTTGGCTATGATCCCTATTTCTACATTGAAGAAAATAAAACTATGGCTGAACTTACAACCGAAGAAAAAGACTTAATCAGCCACAGAGGCGCGGCGATAAGGGAATTGGTACCGAAATTGAAGGAGTGGTTGTCGTGTTCATCGGAATAATCAGCGACACGCACGGCAATAATGATTCAGTTGAAAAAGCCGTAAGCATTGCGCCAAAAATGGATATGTGGTTACATTTGGGCGACTGCACGCCGGACGCTGAATACCTTCAAGCGTTGGTTAGCGTTCCTGTTCACGGCGTGGCGGGCAACTGCGATTGGCCAATGAAAAGTACTTGCTACGAAAGAATTATAGAAGTTGAAGGCTATAGAATTTTTATGACGCACGGGCATAATTACGGCGTACGCTACACGCAAGAATATATTATGGAGGCGGCGGAGTCTCAAGGGGCGAATATTGCACTGTACGGACATACACATATTGTTGATTACAGAATTGGTCCGCCATTACTTTTAAATCCCGGCAGTGCCTCGCGCCCGCGTGATGATAATCGCGGCTCTTTTATCGTTATGGAACTTAAACCGGCAACCGAGCCAAAAGTTACTATCATTCGCTTAAGATAGGAATTTATTTTTTATTTTCGACAAAAACTCAATTATATTTTTTCGCCCGTGCCGTATCAAATGAAAAATTCCTATTATTATTCCACCCGGTAAAAATAATATCGCTACAAAAATTAAAAATCGTTTCACTTTCAGCACCTCCGGCGATAATTTTTCCGTTCATTTATTATACTTGAATTATATCTGAAAATTTTACTTTCCACAATGAAATATTTTTTTACGACGAAGTTTTAAAAATTGTTGACAGCAATTCTCATTTATGTTAAACTTCGTGCAAGCTTTTCGTTAAGCTCTCCTAAAAAATACTACACGTACCTTAAATAAAGGAAACCCCGCCGAACGGTTTTATTGGCGGGGATTTTTTCTTCTGTAAAAATTTTTAATCAACCGTAAAATTCGATTTAAGCCGCCTTTCAAAGTTTTTTAGTATCTTTGTACTCTTGAGCTTAGAAAATTGATTTCGGAGGCATTACAGCGCGTCTACGGGCGTATTTTTAATCAGCTTGTAAATTTTTGAGAAAATTAATTTCGGCGTCAGTCAAAGAGCGAAACTTGCCGACTTTCACGCCGTCTAAAGTTAAACCGGCAAACTTGACGCGCTTTAATTTTTTGACATCACAACCAATGGCGGCAAACATTCGGCGAATTTGCCTGTTGCGCCCTTCGTGAATTGTAATTTCTACAAAATTTTCTTCAAGCAAAAAAATTTCTGCAGGCGCGGTTAAACCGTCTTCAAGTTCAATACCTGCGCGAAGTTTATCAAGATTTTCTTCAGTAACGTTGCCGGAAATTCTGACGCGGTAAGTTTTTTCGATTTTAAATTTTGGATGAATCAGGGCGTTCATCAATTCGCCGTCATTCGTCAAAAGTAAAAGCCCTTCCGAATTTAAATCAAGGCGACCAACGGGATAAATCCTTTCAGAAATTCCCGTGATTAAATCTAAAACAGTTTTTCTGCCGCGTTCGTCTTTAGCCGTGCAAACATAGCCGCGCGGCTTGTTTAACAAAATATAAACTTTTGCCGCGTCGAATTTTAAAAGTTTGCCGTCAACATGGATTTTATTTTTTTGAGAATCAGCACAAGTGCCGAGCGTTGCAACTTTGCCATCAACTGTAACTTTACCTTCAGCAATTAATTTTTCAGCATTGCGGCGTGAAGTTAAACCTGCGCGAGCAATAATTTTTTGTAAACGTTCAGTCAAATTTCTTTCACGCTCCAATTCCCCGCGCCGTCAAGTCTTAATTCTGTATCGTGAACTTCAAAAAGCGTTGAACGGTGCCCTACACTGATAATCGTTACAGCGGGCAGTTTTTCTTTCAAAAGTTTGTACATTTCCAATTCGCGCGGTTCGTCAAGTGCACTGGTTGCCTCGTCTAAAAAAATATAATTCGGCGCAGTCAAAAGTACCCGCGCAAATGCAAGCCGTTGTTGTTCGCCGCCTGATAAAATTCTTGTCCAGTCGTCGGCAACGTCCAATTTGTCGGTTAAATTCGGCAAGTCTACAATTTTTAAAGTTTCAATAAGTTTTTCGTCGGGCGGCGCGTCCTTTTCGGCGGCAGGATAAACTAACGCGCGGCGCAAAGTTCCAAGCGGCAAGTACGGTTTTTGCGGCAGGAACATTACCTTTGAATTTTGCGGCAGTGAAATTTTACCCTGCGCGTACGCCCAAATTCCCGCCAATGTTCTTAGCAGCGTAGATTTTCCGCAACCGCTCGCCCCCGTTACCAAAAGTGATTTTGAATTTTCAAGACTAAGCGAAAGTTTATTCAAAAGTTCCCTGCCGGTTGGAAGTGAAATATTTAAATCTGAAATTGTAAGTTCAGCCGCTGCAGATTTTTCAACGCGGCTTTTAACTTTTTGAACTTCCTCAACGTGTTCGGTAAAGCCGGAAAGACGATTGATAACCGCCGCCAAATTTGCGATTGTGCCGTAAGAATCGACAAAGTAACTCAAGGCGTCCTGCACTCTGCCAAACGCCGAAATTGTCTGCATTAAGCCGCCCAGTTGAATTTCTTTGCTGAAATAACGCGGCGCGGCAAGTATCAGCGGTACAATTATTGCAAGTTGCCCGTAACCGTTAATATAAAAATTTAGATGCTTGGTCTTAGTCATAAGTCGACGGAAATTTTCTATGACATTTTTAAAGCGCGCACTAAAACCCTCAAGCTCCGCATTTTCGCCACGATAAAAAGCAATACTTTCAGCATTTTCACGAACGCGCATCATACTGAAACGAAAATCAGCCTCGTACTTTTGCTGGTCAAATTCTAAGCCAATTAACTTTCGCCCGACTTTGTGAACCAAAAACGTACCGACGCCGGAATAAATCAGCGAAAACCAAAACATATAGCCGTAAATTATAATTTCAGTGCCGCCAAAATTTAATTTAAATTCGCCGGAAAGTTCCCAAAGTACAACACTGAACGCCGCCAAAGTTGTAAGTTGCCGCAAAAATCCTATAATCAGTTGCAGCGTCAAACTTACGAAAGAATTTATATCTTCAGAAATACGCTGATCGGGGTTGTCAGTGCCGCCTTGCAAGTGGTAATATGTTTGCCCCGCCATCCACGCATTCAAATAATTTTTCGTCATCCACGTACGCCAACGAATTTCTAAAAGTTGCCGCAAATATATAGCATAAACCGCAATGATTATGTAACAAAACGCAAGCCCCGTAAATTGCCCGACTAAGGGCCAAAACGATTCGGCTTGATATTCTTGAAGTGCGTTATAAAAATCGTTGTACCACGTGTTAATTTGTACCAGAAACCACACCATAGCCAAATTTAAAGCTATGACGAACGCCAAAAGCCCGCGCGCCTTCCATTTTTCCTCCGAGCTCCAATACGATTTAAACAGTGTCCAAAAACCTTTGAATAAGTTTCGTTTTTCCAAAATCAAAATCCCTCCCGCGCGGGATTATAGCATTATTTTTTTTGTTAGTCGATTGTATTAAAATTTCCATTCTGATATAATCCTGAAAAGGTGGGTGATTCATTTGAACAGAAGAGAGTTTTTAAATATGACAGCAAAATTTTTGGCGGCAACTGCAACTTTCGGAATGTTACCTGACTTTGCAGAAGCCGCCCGCAAAGATAAAAAGAAAAAATCTAAAGACACAGATAAAACGCCTGAATTTGAAATGCCGACGCTTGAAAATTTAATAAAATTTGACGATTTAAGCATTGGCAAAATTAATCTGGAATTTACAGACGATATGGACGTTAGGGAAAGTACCGGTGCGATTGTCATTCATCACGCGGGATTGAGTAAAGATGTTGATATTGACGTGCCTTCAATTCACGATATGCACTTAGGCAACGGCTGGGCAGGTATCGGTTATCATTTTGTTATACACAAGGACGGCTTTATTGAACAGGCACGCCCGTTAAAATATGTTGGAGCGCACGCCTATCAACACAATAAATTTACAGTCGGGATTTGTATGACAGGCAATTATAATTTGGCTTACCCGCCCTTTGAACAGGCTGTGGCAGTTGAACAACTTACCGCCGCACTCTGCAAAAAGTACAAAATTAAACCGAAAAAAACTACAATTTTGGGGCACAGGGATTTAAACGCCACGAGTTGTCCCGGCGATAAATTTTATCCTTTCCTGCCGCAACTTATCAAAAATGTTAAAGAGGTCTTATGAGCAAACGTAAAAAAAAATCGCCCTTGCGCAATGAATTTACTGACGCGCTGAACGAAGAAATTTCCGAGCGAAAAATTATTGAACGTACGCAACCGAAAGAAGAAATTTTTCAAAAAACAGTTACGCTTGAAAAATCTGTCGAAGTCGAAAAAATTTCTGTTGCGCCGGTAGAAAAAATTGAAGAAATTCCTGTTGAAGAAATTAAAATCGAAGTCCCGCCAACTCTTGAAGTAAAAGCTGATTCGCCGCTTGAAGAAAGAATTTTAAAAGAGGCGGACAATGATTTCTTTGACGAAAAACCCGCGCCAAAAGTTTCAACTGAAGAGCCGCCGCGTAAATCGATTTATCGCAGTAAAGCGTTGCAAAGCTTGAAAATGGAACAGGATAAAAATAAAGAAACACCGCCGCCAATTTCCGCGCCAAAAGTCGAACAGCCGCACAAATGGTCGCATGCTGAAAAATTCGGCTTCGTGGCATCAGTTGCAATGTTGGTTTACGCCTTTGTAAATTTTGATAAGCCGTTGTTTTTTTTGGCGTTGTCATTGTTTGTACATTTTTTGAGCTTGCCTGCCGGTTCAATGTTCGGTAAACATTCAGCCGCCGTTCAAAATTCATTGCATACTTTCAGCATAGTTTTATTTTGCGGTGCAGTGCTTTTTCTTTTTATGTAAATTTTATTTTTTAAATGTACTTTCTTTCTTTAGAAGAAATAAAGTACCAAAGAAAGAATCCTCGCCCGTCAGGATTTTTCGCGTCTAATAAAAAATAATTCAAAAGTTGCCACCGCGTCCTACGGGTTATCGTCATTCGCACGCCCGGTGAAAATCGATGACGGGCTGTAGTTGCAACCACTGCGATTCTTTGTAAATTTCTTAATAAGGATTTCTTGTAATTTCGACAAGTCCCAGCGGCGTCATATCGATAATAAAAGTTTTGCCCCTGTCAATCTGCGCGAGCGTCTTTAAATATTTGAGTAAATCTGCGCGACAAGTTTCAACTTTCATATTGACAAAATCTACAATGATAATTCCGCCTATATTGCGCAGGCGAATTTGTTTCATTGCAAGTTCAGCCGCCTCAATATTTGTTTGATAAATATTTTCCGCGCTTCCGGTGTTCACGTCAATAACAGTTAAAGCTTCAGTTTTTTCAATGACTATAAAGCCGCCGGACGGTAACATTAATTCTTTTTCGCGCAGATTTTTTATTTCAGTATCGACGCCAAAATTTTTGAAAAGTTCTTCGCCCTCGTAAAATTGAATTTTGTTTGTAAACTTTTCAACTTGACGATAAATTTTCAGGTTATCAGTTATAAAAATTTCAAGCTCGGAAAAATTTTCACGTACAATTTTTTCAAGCAGATTTTCGCCGTAAATTAAGGACGGCTTTTTTTTATTTGCGGCAACAGCTAAAATTTCGTTCCAAAGTTTCAAAAGTTTATCAAGTTCAACGCGCAACTCTTCAACAGTGGAATTTTCAGCCGCCGTCCGAATTATGACGCCGCAATTTGCAGGGATAATTTCTTTGACTAAATTTTTCAGCCGGATACTTTCAGTTGACGCAATTTTTTTTGAGATATGAATTTTGTTTGAAGTAGGCAACAGGATTATCTTATTTGAAGGCAAGGAAATTTCAAGTGTTGCCCGCGCCTCTTTGTAGTGTTCGGCGTCTTTTTCAATCTGTACCAAAATTTTATCGCCCTCGCGCAGATTTTTATTTTGGAATTGCAGGAAGGCTTTTTTATCACTGCCAATATCGACAAACGCCGCTTGCATACCGGGCAAAATTTTTTCAATACGCGCAAAAAAAATACTTCCAACAAAACGCGGCGGCTCGTTATCCCGTTCAATAAAATAACTTTCAAATTCACCGTCATTCAAAATAACTGCTTGCGTTTCGCCCAATCTGCGACTTACTAAAATTTTTTTCATAGTATTAAGCAAAGGCAATATTGCCGGTTGAAAGATTTTTAGAAATTTTTTCTTCGGCTTGGGCTTTCATTATCGCCAATGCTTTATCAGCAATTTCCCAATCTTCAGGCGTCAAAATCCCGTCGTCGCCTTTTGCAGGATACCAACCGGGCTGATTCACGGTAATTTTTTCACCTTTGTAAGTATATTCAACGGTTCTAATATCACGGTGTAAAATTTCGCCCGTTTCAGGGTGGATTTTTTCCATTCTAATCACTCCTATTTTTCCTTGAATGATAACAATGTAAATTCTGAAATTACATTTTGAGTAAATTTTATGTACAAAATTAAATTTCCGCAAGGCACGTGATAAACATCTTGCCAGATTTTATGATTGGCGTATGATGTCATCGACTTGTAAAAATGTTTTTGCTCCATCGTTGAAACAACTTTATGAACGCCGTTTTTGTCAAATCCTAAATCTGCTGCTGTTTTTTGAGCAGTCATTGTAATTCCAAAATCAGAGTTTTTAAATTCCTCAAGATTGTAGGTCGGATTAAATTTTTCCACTAAATCACCTCTGCTGTATCTAATTTTTTCGTAAAAATTTTTATGGAAATTTAATTATTCCGTGTTACAATAAACAAAATTTAAGGAGGGATTCACGATGATTAAAAAAATTTCTTGTATGCTTGTATTGGCGGTTGCGATAATTTTAACCGGCGCACAAAATCAAGCGGCAGCTGAAGCGGTTTATGTTGGAAATTATGACGACGGCTCCAACGTTTACCTGCTTACTCATACGATTGTAATTAAAAGCGTCCGCCCGTATTCTTTCAACTGCAGAGTTCGCGCAGGTTACGACTACCTCGACTATTATTTTTATCCCGTGAACGGCAGTCCCTATTACAAAAATTCTGAAGGCTACAGAGGCTTTGCCAATCCCGAACAATCGCCGGTTGCGTGGAATATTTATCGCTACGTTGTAAATCACTGGTAAAAATTTTTTTCAAATTTGGCGCGGGCGTTTTGCCCGTTTTTTTTTTTTGCAGATTTTTGATTTTATCAGCGTGATTAATTTTATAATTTTGTTTTTTTATAATTTAAACGCTTTTCTTTCTTTGGCGCAAAGAAATAAAGTACCAAAGAAAGAAACTGCCCGCTGAAATCACGTCCTGTGATTTGCGCACCTTTTTTATCTGCGTTGTAGTTTTTTTATGCGTAGCGATATTTTTTTCTGTACCTGACAAAAATTATTGCCGTAACAGTACAAGCCGCAACTTCAGCCGCTATGATTGAATACCAAATCCCGTCCACGCCGAAAATCAGCGGCAGTAACAGTACACAACCAATTTCAAAAATAAATGTGCGCACAAATGAAATTATCGCAGACAAAACGCCGTTATTCAGCGCGGTAAAAAAAGCCGAGCCGAAACTTGCAAATCCCAAAAACAAAAATGAAACTGCCTGTATTCTGAAGGCGTGCACTGTCAACTCAAAAAGTTCTCTGTCATAGCCGACAAAAATATTTGCAAAGGGCACGGCTAAAATCTGCGCGAGGGCAAACATTGAAACGCCCGCAATTCCTACAAGCGTTAAACTTTTGCGCAATAAATTTTTCAGTTCGTCGTAGCCTTTCGCCCCAAATTGGAAACTTACCGCCGGAGATACTCCCAATTCATAGCCAAAAAATATCGCCGCAAATATAAAGCCTACATATTCAATCACGCCGTAAGCCGCCACGCCGTTTTCGCCCAAATATTTTATCAGCTGAAAATTGTAAAGCATCGCAACTATCGACATTGCAGAAGTATTTACCATTTCCGACGAGCCGTTCGCGCAGGATTTTAAAAATATTCCAACGTCAAATTTTGTTTTCAGCGTCAAATTTAGCAAGCTGTCATTTTTGCGGGCAAAGTAAAAAATTTCTATCGCAACGCAAACTGTTTGACTTAAAACCGTTGCAACCGCCGCGCCCGTCAATCCCCAGCCAAATACAACGATAAAAAGCGCGTCCGCCAAAATATTTGTTACGCCGCCAATTACTGTAACGTACAAACCGAGTTGCGGCTTTTCCGCCGTCACGAAAAAAGATTGAAATGCAAATTCCACAATGAAAAACGGCAACGCAATTAAAATTATTCGCCCGTACAAAACGCCGTAATTTAATAAATCGCCCTGCGCGCCCAGTATTTTTAAAATTTCCGGCAGTAAGAAAAATCCCGCCGCCGCAAATACCGCGCCTATCGTCAACATTGAATATATCAGCATTGAAAAAATTTTGTTGGCTTTATCGCTGTTGCCTTCGCCCAAAGTTTTGCCGACTATCGCCGCGCCGCCCGTGCCTATCATTCCGCCGAACGCGCCCAGTATCATAAAAATTGGAAAATCTAAATTCACCGCCGCAAATGAAACTTTCCCTACAAATCTTGAAACAAAAAGCCCGTCTACAATATTGTACAGCGATGTAAAAATTACCATTGCGATTGACGGCAGCACAAAGCGCAAAAGTTTTGAGTAGGTAAAATGTTCGCTTAAATGTATTCTCACTGTATCACGTCCAAATATTTTTTCAAAACCTGCGCGAAAAGGTTTTTGCTGTACGCCTCCATATATTCAAAATCCGGTGCACCCGTTTCTGTTACAGGCAACATTATTTTTTGTTTCTTAAGCCGTCCCGTTCCCATTTTGTAACCGTAATTATATTTTTCACGTTGTGCCATAATTTGAGTTGTCAAAAAAAGTGAAATATATTTGCCGTCAAAATGACGCGGGCGCAATTTTCGACAATCATTTGAATATAAAGCCGCGTATGGATGATAAAAAGTGTAACCAACAGAGCCGTTACGATTTACGGAAATACAATTTTCTTCTAAAGTTTCATTTTCGTTGCTGATAAAATGACAAATTCCGTTGTTGTTTGCTGACGCGCCAATATATGGAGTGTCACCGCTTTTTCTTTTATCTTCGTAAATGTCACAGCCTGAAACTATTTCAAAAATTTCTTCAATGAAAAATTCGTGCCAAATTTTATTTTCAAGCGGCGGAATTTCTGCAACATTCGGCGGACAAATTCTATCAAGGTACTGCTGAATAAGTTTTTGCTCGCGCAGGGCAATATATTTTTCCATATATTCAAAATCAGGTGCGCCCAATTCATTTACCGGCAACGTTACGATTAGTTTTTTAATTCGCTTGCTTGAACACATTTGATTATACGAAAATTTATTTTTGGCACTTTCATTTATTCCAATCGTCAAAAATTGTAATTGAAAACGATTTAAATTTTTGAACGGCTTTAAAAGATTTATTCGCCCGTGTGATACTGAATAAAATTTATATTCGTGAAAAAAAGCCTTGCCAAACATATCAACGCTAATAATATTTTTGCCGTAAATTTCAGATTTATCATCGCCGCGCTCAATAAATTTGCAAACGCCGTTATTATTAAAACCTGCCGAAATTAGCGGAATTTTTCCCTCATTGCAATTATCAGCTTGAGTATCGCCGCTCGGCAAAAAAACTTCAAATAAATCACTGATTAAAAAAGTTTGCCAGATTTTATTTTCGAGAGGCGGAACATTTTCAGCAGTTATTTTTGGATTTTTTTTTACAGCGTCGAAGAGGTAACCGCGCCCGTGCGTTATCATATTAAATTCAAAAGTTAAGTAGTCTGCAATGGTATTGATAAAATCTGATTCGGCGGGCTTTTCGTCGTTGTAGTAGTAGAAAGAATGGAGCCATTCGTCGTCGGCGTCAATTTGGGTTGCAACCATATCTTTTGACGGAACGTCTTTAATATTGCCGCGCCAACATTCCAAAAGATATTCTCTGCGCTCTTTGAAATTGCTGGTTTTTTTGTAGCCTTCGTGCTTGCGCAGTTCGTAGCCGTCATCTTCCCAATTAATGAACTTTACAAAATCGCCCGGCTTGTGAGGAATTCCCGCTTCAAAAACAGCAATGCAAGGCACGGTTCCAATTTGATAAAAAGTATTTTTGTTGAGACTGATAACGCCCTTGAGTGTATGGTGTTTCAAAATTTCCTGCTTTAAAATTTTATCGTCTTTAGTTTTGCCAATCATAGCAGACACGGGAACAATAACCGCAACGCGCCCGCCGGGTGTCATAAAATTCAGCAAATGTTCAATAAAGCGCAATTCAGATAATTCTTTTGTAGCGGAGTTTTTGGCTTGAGAGTAAGGGGGATTCATAAAGCCGACGGTAAATTTTACAGGGCACTTTTTGCCTTCAGCATCTGTAATAAAAAAATCTTCAGCAGTTTTTTTGAAAAAATCGTCGCAGATTAAATTACTTTTGCCGTCGCCGCGTAAAATCATGCTGGTAGTAGCGATTGAAAACATATCATCGCGCACTTCGATGCCGTGCAGTTGATTTTTTTTGATATTTTCGCGCAGGTTTGCAATTTTTTTCCGTTGTTCATCTGTAATATTTTTTTCATTTTCGGCTTTATCTAAAATTTTTTTTGTATAATCCAACGCTGCAAGTAAAAAGCCGCCCGTCCCGCAGCAAGGATCCAGTACCACGTCATCAGCTTTTAAATCTACCAAATCGCAGAATAATTTTGTAATGTGTTCAGGCGTAAGTACAACGCCCAAAGTTTGCCCGTCGCCGCCGGAATATTTTACAAATTCGCGGTAAAATTTGCCGAGATAATCAATACTGCCGGATTTTTTAACCTTTTCATAAATGTTATCTTGAATGTATTCAGCAAAATATTTCAGTGGCGTTTTATGAATTTTAGGGTGAACAGTATTTAGCAGCGGGCGATTTTTAATCAATCTGAACTGCGCGAGGACACGTTCTTTTTTAACTTCCGGCTGAACTTGCGCGTTATTCAATCTGTTTACAATGTGATAAAAAATAATTTCGCCGTCACTTAGATTTTCTTCTGTACTGCCTTTAAGTTCATCAAGTGTCAAGCCGTCGTCCATAGCAAGAATAATTCCCGAAACAACGAGCGGCTTTTCAGTTTCGCCGAGTTGCCCGTAATTTCTCAAGCGTTCGTGCAAATTTTCCGCGTATTTTACGACTTTTCTAAGTTCCTTATCTTCAGGCAATTCTTCGCCCAAAATTTCCTGTTGATAATAGGCGTCAATATTTTCTTCAGTAAAATTTTCAAAAACTTCAACGCTTTTAAATTCTTTAATTACTCTTTTTTTGTCTTTGCCTTCGCCGATAAAAACGGGCTTGAAATTGTGGTGGACTCTATCGCCGGCGTTGCCGAATGCAAAAATTTTGGTGTAGTGTGTGCCTTCAAAAATTTTTCTTGCGTAGAAAAGCGCGCCGTTGACAGCGTAATTTTTAATCGCGTCGCTGTCTGTAGAAAAATCTGTACCGTCTTTTTTTTCAAGTTTCAGATAATCAGATTTACTTTCCATAACCAAAACAAAATCTTTGACAATCGCCAAAATATCAGGATAACCCGCGCCGCCCGTGAAATTTTTGGAGGCGGTTTTTAATACATTGATAATTTCAATATCGCTAATGTTGCCTTCAAGGTGTGCGTCAATTCCGCGCCTCTTTAATATTCCCCAAATGTAAGCTGAAAATTCTGCTTCCGTCCTCAAAATATTTTTCCTCCCCCGTTGTAGTGTTGTAGTGTGGTAGTGTGGTAGTGTGGTGGTGTGGTGGTGTGACAGCTTTTACTACCGAACTATACCACTATACCACTAACCCACTAAAAAACGTCCAATAAATTTTTGCCGTGACTTAATAAAGCCGTGCGGTTAATTTTAGCGGCTGTAACTTCTATTGGCAACTTCAACGCGGCTAAAACTTCCGAAGGTTTAATTGTGCAATCTTTGATATTGAGAAGCCACAATTGACTTCTTGTCCTCTTCTCGGAAATGCTCCAAATGTACCAAAATGCACA
>CALDHY010000063.1 GCA_937901445.1 uncultured Selenomonadales bacterium | reverse complement strand
GATTCTTTCTTTTAGGCGGCTTTTCTTTCTTCTAAAGAAAGAAAAACCGTGTTAATTACAAACGTACAACGCCGAGAACTTGAATTTCAACAGTGGAGCTGATTTCGGCGTGAGAAACAATCGTAATACCGGAAACTGAACGTGAAACAAGTTTTCTGAAATACAAACGAACGGCGGGGCTTGTCAAGACAACGGGCGGGTAACCCATATTTGCCATTTTTTCAATTTCTTTGTTAAGTGAAGCCATCATACGGCGCATTGAATCCGGATCAAGATTGACGTAGGAGCCGTGATCCGTACGTTGAACGCCGCCGACAATTCTATTTTCAAGTGCGGGATCAAGCGTAATGCACGGCAAAACATTTCCTTGAACAACTTGTGCGGAAATTTGGCGCGCCATTGCGTGTCTTACGTATTCGGTTAAAATTTCGGGGTCTTTTGTAACGCGGGCGTAATCTGCCAAAACTTCCATAATCGTTGCCATATCACGAATTGAAATTCTTTCGTCAAGCAGGTATGACAAAACTTTTTGAATTTCGCCGACGCCCAAAAGTTCAGGAATAACTTCCTGTACAAGCGATTGATGAGTTTTGGCAAGGTTGTCAATAAGATTTTGAGTTTCTTGACGACCGAGAATTTCACTTGCGTGTTGTTTGATAATTTCAGTTAAATGTGTTGCCAAAACTGAAACTGCGTCAACAACCGTGTAGCCGTTCAATTCGGCTTGTTCACGTTGACTTTCAGGAATCCATAACGCGGGCAATCCAAACGCCGGTTCGGTTGTTTCAATACCGGGAATTTCTTCAAAAACTGTACCGGAATTCATCGCCAAAAAGTGATCCAACATTAATTCGCCGCGTGCAATTTCCATACCCTTAAGCTTGATTATGTAAGAGTTCGGTTTAATCTGAATGTTATCACGAATACGAATTGTAGGAACAACCAAGCCCAATTCAAGTGCACATTGTCGGCGAATCATAACAATTCTATCAAGTAAATCGCCGCCTTGTACAGTGTCAACAAGCGGGATTAACGAATAACCAATTTCTAATTCCATTGGGTCAACTTGCAACAAAGAAACGATATTTTCAGGGCGCGTAGCCTCTGCCTTAGCCTGCGCTTGTTGTTCGTCTGTAGTTTCTTCTTCAACCTGCGCGGCGGTTTTTCTGTGTAAGCTGTAGCCGATAAAGCCGCAAATACAAGCAAGCGTAAAGAAAGGAATACCGGGCAAGCCGGGAACAATCGATAACATAGCCAAAACACCGGCGTTAATAAAGAAAATTCTTTCGTTAGTAAAAAGTTGGTTGACAATATCCGAGCCCAAATTTCCTTCAGACGCGGCGCGCGTAACGATAATACCTGTAGCAGTCGAAATTAACAGCGCGGGAATTTGGCTTACAAGCCCTTCACCAACAGTTAAAAGCGTGTACGTGTTAAGAGCCGTCGTGGCGTCCATATCACGTTGCACCATACCAATTACAAAGCCGCCGCCAATATTGATTAACATAATGATAATAGCGGCTATTGCATCGCCTTTAACAAATTTTGACGCGCCGTCCATTGCGCCGAAGAAGTCAGCCTCACGTTGAATTTTTTGGCGTCGAACTTTAGCCTCCGCGTCAGTAATTGCGCCCTGATTTAAATCAGCGTCAATCGCCATTTGTTTACCGGGCATAGCGTCCAATGTGAAACGTGCCGAAACTTCAGCAACGCGCTCCGAACCTTTTGTGATAACGATAAAGTTTATAATAACCAAAATTATAAACATAATGAAACCGACAACAGGGTTACCGCCGACGACGAAATTACCAAACGCCGTTATAACTTCGCCGGCGTAACCGTTCAGCAAAATCAAGCGCGTTGACGAAATGTTTAACGCCAATCTGAAAAGCGTTGTAACAAGCAACAATGACGGGAAAACTGATAAATCCAGTGCCTCTTCATTGTAAATCGCACTCATAATGACGACAAGCGCAATGGTAATGTTCAAGCAAATCAGCACGTCGAGGAGCGCGGTCGGCAACGGAATAATCATCATTATAACAATCATTACGAGCGTTAATGCAATTATTACGTCGCTGTATCTTTGAATAAACGATCCCAAAATTGAATCGCCTTGTTGTAAAGTTCCTTCAGGCGCAGCCATTGAATTTTCTCCTTTCCGTGTTAGAATTTTTATTTGAAAATTTATTTACTTAGTGCGCAGGCTTTATTTTTTTGTGCTTGAGTTTGTAAACGTAGGCTAAAACTTCAGCAACGGCTTTATATAATTCCTCCGGCACGAAGCCGCCAATTTCTACAGTGTCGAAAAGCGCGCGCGCCAGCGGTTTATTTTCTACAATCACGATATTATTTTCACGGGCAATATCTTTAATTCTTTGAGCAACCAAATCTTGCCCTTTCGCCAAAACTTTTGGCGCGCTCATTCCCTGTTCATAAAGCAGAGCAACCGCAAAATGTGTCGGGTTAGTTACGATAACATCAGCTTTTGGAACTTCCTGCATCATTCGGCTCATTGCCATTTGACGTTGTTTTTGTTTAATTTTACCCTTAATTTGCGGGTCGCCTTCAGTTTGTTTGTATTCGTCTTTTACTTCCTGTTTAGTCATCATCAAATCTTGCGTTGTTTGCCATTGTTGATAGGCGTAGTCAGCCGCCGCCAAAACCATTATGACGCCGATAACTTGAAACGCCATTGTAAAAATTTTGTCTGCAACTTCCGCCAAGCTGTACGGTAAATCATAGTAAATAAAGTACGGCATAAATGGAATTTCATCTTTTAAGTACAGATACAAAAAGAATCCTATGATTAAAATCTTGAACAGCGATTTAAAAAGTTCAACAAGTGAACGCTTTGAAAAAATTCTGCCGAAACCGTTAATAGGGTTGAGGTTGTCAAGTTTTGGTTCCAACTTTTCAGTTGAAACAACAAATCCTACTTGATAAAAACTTATTCCCAGACCAATAATCATAATTCCAAGCATAATTGGAAACGCCGTTTTTATCAGCAAATTCACAATTCCCAAAAATAATTCCGTAATCGCTTCACTTGTAACTGAAGTTGTTGCAAGATTGGCGAAAATGTGCGCGGAATACTCGGCAATATTTGTGTAAATGTATTCCCATAAAATTTTTATTGCTAAAAATCCTGCCAAAAGTACAAAGGCGGCGTTGAGTTCCTGACTGCGTGCAACCTGCCCTTTTTCGCGGGCGTCGCGGCGTTTTTTGTCTGTAGGTTGTTCAGTCTTGTCTCCGCCTTCTGCGAATAACTGTAAATCGAAATTAGGGATTAGGGAATAGGGGCTGGGGGCTGGGGAATTTTCAAACTCCGCACATATCATTAAACATCACGTCCAAAAACAAAACGAAAAACAATAACATTGGCAGCATAAAAATTTCTATTGTCAAAAAACCTCGCGCAGATTTTTTACGGGCTGATAAGTTTGAGCGCAGTTGTAATATCTGCATACATATCATCAAACATCACGTCCAAAAATAAAACGAAAAACGGCAACAACATTGACAACATAAAAATTCCTATTGTCAAATGCAACGGTATACCGACAACAAAAATATTCATTTGCGGCATTGTGCGGGCTAAAATTCCCATTCCGACGTTGACAAGCAAAATTGAAAAAGTTACAGGCATTGCGATTTTCATTCCGGTTAGAAAAACGCCGGAGGTTAAATCGATTATAAAACTTGCAAGCGTTTCATTCCAAATGACGCCGTCAAGCGGGATTCTGTTAAAACTTTCAATCAGCGCGCCAATAATTATGTGGTGCCCGTTGACAACCAAAAAATAAATTACCGCCAAATTATAAAGAAAACTTCCGATAAGCGGAGACTGCTGACCGGAAGTCGGATCCATGACATTTGCAACAGAAAAACCTACCTGCATATCCATAATTTTTCCTGCCATATTAATTGCGGCTAAAACAACGTAAGCAATGAAACCAATCATCCAGCCTACAAAAAGTTCCTGCGCGACCGCGCCGCCAAACATTAAAATACTTTCCGGCGCAGTTACAACTGAATGTTCGACAATGACGGGGAAAGTTACAAACGCCATTGCTATTGCCGCGCCCGCGCGCATTTGTACCGGAATATTTAAACTGCCGAAAAAAGGGGCAATTAAAAAAATCCCGCTGGTACGAGTCAGGACAAGTAAAAACGCCGCCAGCTGCCCTTGATAAATATCGTAAAAATCAATTTCTGTCAAAGTCTGTTATCCTATTCGCATTGGTAAATTTGTGAAAATTCCTGTACAAAATTCAACCATAATACTAAGCATCCAGGGACCGAAAATTAAAATTGCCACAAATACCGCAATGATTTTTGGTATAAACGCTAAAGTTTGTTCTTGAATTGAAGTCGTTGCTTGAAAGACGCTAACCATTAAGCCGACGCTTAAACCCAGTCCCAGCATTGGCGCGCAAACAAGCAGTACAATCATCAACGCTTCTTGCCCAATTTGTATGACTAAATCCCCTGACATTTTGAATCACCTGAAACTTACGATAATTGAATTAATAAGCAAGTGCCAACCGTCAATCATAACGAAAAGCAGAATTTTGAAAGGCATGGAAATCATAACCGGCGGCAGCATCATCATACCCATTGACATCAGCGTAGTTGCAACAATCATATCAATAACAATGAACGGGACGTAAATCATAAAGCCAATTTGAAAACCGGTTTTTAATTCGCTGATCATAAACGCCGGAATTAATACGAAAGTTGAAACGTCGTCCTGCGTTTGCGGTCTTTCGGATTCAGACAAGTTGACAAACAACGCCAAATCTGATTCTCGCGTTTGCTTAAACATAAATTCACGAATTGGCTCGAAAGTTTTTTCTATTGCCTCTTCCTGCGAAATTTCGCCCGCCAAATATGGTTGTATACCTTGTTCATTTGCCGCGCTCCAATAGGGAGCCATAATATAAAAAGTCATAAACATTGCAAGCCCCAAAATTACTTGGTTGGGCGGGACGTTTTGAGTTGCAAGCGCGTTTCTCAAAAATCCTATAACAACGACAATTCGCACAAATGAAGTTGTCATTATCAAAATTCCCGGTACGATTGTTACGATTGTTAAAAGGGCGATAACCTGTAACGTTGAAGAAACATCTTGCGGATTTTCGGCTGTACCTAATTCAAGATTTACGCGCGGAATTAGCGGTTCTGCGCCTGCAATACTTGGAAGCACAAAAAAAATTCCGACTGTCAAAATTAAAAAAATATTTCGTTTCAAGTCGATTGTTGCTCCCTTCATTGTATTAATCTTTTTTCTTGAAGATAGGGGGAATTTTTTGAATTAAATCAGATACAGAGCCGAAATCTTGAGCAAAAATATCTTTTGCCGCCGAACGCTCGCGCAGATTTTCAACGGCGTTATCGTCTGTAATTTCGGCAAGCAGTGAAATATTTTCTGCTACACCTAACAAAAATACTCTGCCGGCGATTTCAACTATGCAGACAGAGCGATTGGGACCTAACGGCAGATTTTCAAGAATTTTGCCGCCGCCTGTCGACATACGCGCATTAAAACGGCTGCCGATAAATTTAGCCGTGAAGTACGCCATAACGACGACAACGGCGAAAACTGCAACTAAACTAAGCAAGTACGCCAGCGTTGACCACCAAGAGACTGCAGTCGGTTGAGGGGAAACTTCCTCATATTCTGAAAGATAAGCTCCGACCGCCTCTGCAGTCCCGCAAAAAAGAGCCAACGTTACGCCAAAAAGCGCGATGATAACAGGCAAAAATTTTTTTAAACGCCGTTTCATCAGCCGACAGCTTTACGAACCGCCTCAAGTACACGGTCCGCCTGAAACGGCTTGACTATGAAATCACGCGCGCCGGCTTGAATTGCTTCAATAACCATTGCTTGTTGTCCCATAGCCGAGCACATAATAATTTTAGCATTCGGATCAATTTTTCTGATAGCCTTGACGGCGGAAATTCCATCCATTTCAGGCATTGTAATATCCATAGTGGTTAAATCTGGGTGAAGTTCGCTGTATTTTTCAACGGCTTTCATACCATTTTCGGCTTCGCCGACAACTTCGTAACCGTTTTTGGAAAGAATATCCCTAACCATCATTCTCATAAATGCTGCATCGTCAACGACCAACACTCTTATTGCCATAATCCATCTCTCCTCATAAAAATGTACGTAACGAAATTTTGTGAAAAAATCTCGCTGTAAATTCCTTTGAAAATGTTCCTTAGCATTATATACTATACCTTCAAAATCGGCAAGGTTTTTTTGGATTTTAGAAATTTTTACTAAGGGCGGTTTATAAATTCTTCCCTTTAATTTTTCGATTGAAATTCTTAAAGTTTTAAATTTTTATTTTATAAACCATCCCCAGCCCCTAATCCCTAGCCCTTAGCTCCTATTTAAGTTGTTTTGCGCGTTCGGCGGGGCTTGCAATTTCAGTGATACGCACGCCGAAATTTTCGTCAATAACAACAACTTCGCCCTTTGCCAAAAAGTGTCCGTTTACTTGAATTTCGACGGGCTCGCCTGCCAATTTATCAAGTTCGACAATGGAGCCGTTTGAAAGTTCGAGAATTTCTTTGATAGATTTTTTTGTACGTCCGAGTTCAACGGTAATTTGAAGCGGTACGTCCAAAATTAATCCAATGTTGGCATCGTTGACTTGAACGGGTTCCATTGAAAGTGGCGTGAACTGCGCGGGCGCAACCGGCATATTTGTAACAATATTTGACTGTTGAGGATACGCAGGCGGCGGGTAGCCGTAACCGGGCGGCGGATAACCTTGAGGCGGCGGTGCGTATTGTTGTTGCGGCGGGTAACCTTGCGGCGGCGGCGCATACTGTTGTTGCGGCGGTGGTGGCGCGTATTGTTGCTGTGGCGGCGGCGCGGCTTGTTGCGGTGGAGGTTGAGGAGCTG